>JALYYT010000111.1 GCA_030946285.1 Gemmatimonadota bacterium | reverse complement strand
ATCTCTCGGCGAACAGCTTGCTCGGAATGTGCGCGGGGAGCGGAATCCAGAGATACATCGCTGCTTTCGGCACCTCGCATTTGAAACCGTTCGCGCGAAACGCCTCGACCGCAGCGTCACGTCGCTCCGTGAAGATCGCCATGTTGCCCGGAACGAACTGGTCGTGCGCGTCGAGCGCAGCTGCAGCAGCTGCCTGAATCGCCATGAACGGCCCCGTGTCGATGAACGACTTGACGGTCGCCAGCGCGTGCACCAGCTCATGGTTGCCACACGCCCACCCGCACCGCCATCCGGTCATGTTGAACGTCTTCGACATCGAGTGGAACTCGAGCGCAACGTCACGCGCGCCCTCTACTTCGAAAATGCTCGGCGGCACGTAACCATCGTACGCGACTTCGGAGTACGCGTTATCGTACACCAGCACGATGTCGCGCTCGCGACACTGCTTCACCACTCGCTCGAGATAATCCATTGGCGCGATCGCAGCCGTCGGATTGCCCGGGTAATTCAGATACAGAATTTTCGTGCGCTGCAGCACATCTTCGGGAACCTCGTCCAGATCCACGAGAAAGTTGTTGTCCGCGCGCAGCTCGTAACGGTAAGGCGTTCCGTTCGAGAGAATCGTTCCGCCCATGTACGCGTTGTACCCGGGCTCCGGCATTATCGCGTAGTCGCCACGATCCAGATACGCAAACGCCAGGTGCGCGAGTCCTTCCTTCGAACCGATCAGCGGAACGACTTCAGACAGTGGATCAAAGGAGACACCGAATCGCTTCTTCATGAAGCGCACGACAGCTTCGCGGTATTCCATGAGTCCGAGCTCGAAACCGTACCGTCCCATCGCGGGCTCGCGGATCGCACGCTCCATTCGCTGGAGTGCCGCCTCCGGCGGCGGAATTATCGCGTCTCCCGCGCCCAGATCTATCATGTCCACGCCGCGCGCTATGAGCTCGCGTTTTTTTCTCGGGATATCCGCTAGCGGATATGGCGGAAGATTGGTGATGCGTTCGTTGTACTGGGGCACTCAGATTTTACTGGTAACAGGGTTGCGAACCTTGCTGAATCCTGGAATTTCGACCTCGACTTCATCACCTGCAGCGAGACGCCCCACTCCCGCCGGTGTCCCGGTTGCAACCACGTCGCCGGGCTCCAGCGTCATGATCCCGGAGATGTAGGACAACAGCGCCGGAATCGGGAAAACCATGTCTGCCGCCGAACCGCGTTGCCGTTCTACACCGTTAACTCGCGTAAGTACCACCAGGCTTTGCAGGTCCTCGGGTGCCGTTACCTCCGGCCCCAGGGGACAGAAGCTGTCGAACCCCTTGGCGCGGGTCCACTGCCCGTCCGACTTCTGCAGGTCTCGCGCGGTCACGTCGTTCAGCGCGCAGATGCCGCGGATTCCGTCCCGCGCCTCGGCGAGCGAAGCGTTCCGCAGTCGCCGGCCGATGACGATTCCAATCTCGCCCTCATGCTCCACCTGCGCCGACTCCAGTGGCAGCACCACTGGCTGCCCTTCGGTCACTACGCTGGACGGTGGCTTGAGAAAGAGGAGCGGCTCTTTCGGTACGTCGTTGCCCAGCTCCCTTGCGTGCTCCGAATAGTTGCGTCCCACACACACGATCTTTCCCGGTCTTTCGCTCATTGATCGATGGCTGGTGAATTGGAATTGGCGTAGAACATCTTCAGCTGTCGTTCGAGCGCGCTCCATGCGCCGCTCATCCTGCGCGCGGGTGGCAGATCCCTGAGCAGCTCACGACCGTACCTCTTCGAGATTACGCGTGGGTCGGCGATAACGATGGCTCCCCGGTCAGTTGCGCTCCGTATCAGCCGGCCGAATCCCTGCTTCAGCCTGAGCGATGCGTGCGGCAGCATGTACTCCGCGAACGGGTCACCGCCGCGCGCGGCGATTGCCTCGCACTGCGCCGCGGTCACCGGCTCCGATGGCACCCTGAACGGAAGCCGTGCGATGACGAGTGCGCGCAACGCAGCTCCCGGGACATCGACACCTTCCCAGTACGACGACGTGCCGAGCAGTATCGCATGACCGGACAGGCGAAACCGTTCCAGCAGCGCGTCGCGTCCGTCCTCGCCGTGAACCAGCAGCGTGAAGTCATCACCCATCGATGTTCGCCTCAGCGCATCCGCGGCCGCTCTCACATCCCGATGACTCGTGAAGAGCACGAACAGGCCACCTCCAGATGCGCGTGCCACACCTTCGACGATGCGCAATACCGCTTCGAAATGCGCGGGAGCATCCTCATTCGGCGCGGGAATGTCCGTTGGGACTGCAAGTATCGCCTGAGAGCGATAGTCGAACGGTGAAGCGTACGCGGCCGTGACAGGCGTCAACGTTCGCCCGTCCAGACCGAACCGTTTTGCCACGAAGGCGAAGTCGCCCTCGGTGCCCAGCGTAGCGCTCGTCACCACTGCTGTCTTCACACGCGTGAAAAGATCTTCCCGGAGAATCGGCGCGAGATCGAGCGGCACGGCAGTCACTCCGACGTTTCCATCGCGCCCCTTCACTTCGAGCCAGCGAACCATCGGCTCCATCGCAGCCGGCGGCCGCAGTGAAAGCACGAGCCCCTCGGCAGCGGAATCCAGCCGTCGCGTCACCGCGCGCAGCTCGTTCACGAGCATGAGCATCGCGTCGTCGCGCGCGCCCCCGCCCTGGAGTCTGTCGCTCACGAGCGTGAGACTCTCGCCCAGTACGCGAAGCTCCCGCAGCAGATCGGTGAGCGCTATGTGAAGCCCACCTTTCCATACCGCGTGCTGCGAGAAGTCGTCGCCCATGCGCATTACCGGCGAGCCGCTCGAGTGCAGTACGGCAAGCAGGAGATCGAAGAGAAGCTCGCTCTTCTCGCGCGACGCTCGCACTGCGGGAACTATACGCTGCGTCACGACGTCCAGGCTCGCAGTACCAAGCAGATCGCGCGACGCGGACAAGCGCTCTACGAGCGTGTTCACAAGTCCGCGCCCGCGGCGCTCCAGTCTGCCGAACAGTCGCTGCAACGCCCGGCGCGAAGTCGTCACGCCCAGGTGCGCCGATGCCGCATCCTCGAGATGATGTCCCTCGTCGATGACGAGGCGAGTGTAGGGCGGAATGACCGCCGGATCATCCCAGTTCCCCGCCGCGCGGCGTACCGCAACATCCGACATGAGCAGATGATGATTCACGACCACCACATCGGCCTGCGCCGCTTCACGTCGTGCCTTGAACAGAAAACAGTCCTGAAAGTGCGGACATGCATTTCGTGTGCAGATATCCGGCTCCGCGGCGACTTCATCCCACACTTCGCCGCGCGGCGGCCGGGGGAGATCGCTTAGCGAGCCGTCAACCGTCGTCTCTGCCCATTCGCGGATTTCCTCCAGCCCCGCGCTAGTCTCGTCATCCACGAGCGTCGGTCCGAGAAGTGTCGCCTGAGCAAGACGCAGCTTGCACAGATAGTTGCGCCAGCCCTTGAGCAGCGCGAAGCGAACCGTCTGTTCGCCGGACAACGCGCCACGCAGGAAGGGCAGATCCTTGCGAACGAGCTGTTCCTGGAGATTTATCGTATTGGTCGAGACGACCGTGCGCTCACCATTGGCGGCGGCCCACCTGAGCGCGGGAATGAGATATCCCAGCGACTTTCCGACACCGGTGCCAGCTTCCAGCAGCCCCACCCCGCCGGCGTTGTACAGCTCTACAACTGTGTGAGCCATCGCTCGCTGGGTCGGGCGATCCTCGAACCGGTCCATGGCGCGTGCGACGACACCGCCGGGGCCGAGATCACCGGACACCTCGCCAGGATCGAGCTCACGCTGCGGCCGCGCGGCTGCCGTTCCCGCCGGCGCGTCATCGCTCGCGTAATCATCGAGCACCATCCGCGTGGCCGCAGCCACCAGATCGAGCGGTGCGATCATCGGGTTATTTTCGGTGTCGGCGGCACCCAGGCAACTTAACCCGGCGGGGTAGAGTCCGGGGGCGAATGGGCGAGCTTGTACGCGACATTCCGCGGCACGCCGAGCTCGTCCGTCAGTCGCGAGATGATGTCACGCGACGATGCTCCTTCCGAACGCATCCTCGACACGATCTCGCGCGCTTCACCGTCGCTCGGAGCCGCCTCCACCCCGCCGGCTACCACGAGCACCATCTCGCCTCTGAGCGTCTCGCCCAGATTGGCGATGAGTGAAGCAACCGTTCCCCGCCGGATTTCTTCGAACTTCTTTGTCAGCTCGCGCGCGAGTGCCGCCTGCCGTGTCGCGCAACCGGCCTCCGCGATGTCGGCCAGTGTCGAAGCCACTCGCTGCGGGGATTCGTACAGCACGATAGTGAAAGGCGATCGCGCCACGAAACGGAGCATCGCCTCGCGCTCCCCTCCCTTTCTCGGGAGAAAGCCCAGAAAGGAAAACTGGTCCGATGGCAGTCCGGACGCGACCACCGCCGACAGCAATGCGGACGCGCCCGGAATCGGTATGACTGCGATACCGGCTTCTATGGCGGCGGTCACGAGCTTCGCTCCCGGATCGGAGAGAAGCGGAGTGCCGGCATCGGAGATCAGCGCGATCGATTGGCCGTCCTGCATTCGCTTGACCAGCCGCGGAGCCTCTCGCGCTTCGTTGTGTTCATGGTACGCCGACATCGAAGTCGTCACACCAAGATGTGCGAGCAGCGTGCGCGAATGCCTCGTATCCTCGGCGACTATCAGATTCACAGCACCAAGCACGGCAACGGCACGTGCGGTGATGTCACCCAGGTTGCCGATGGGCGTCGACACCAGATACAGCGCGGGCTGGATTTCACTGCTGGAGGTCATGGAGTGCGGAACGCAGAAGGGACGCTCACCCGGCCTG
>JALYYT010000103.1 GCA_030946285.1 Gemmatimonadota bacterium | reverse complement strand
GCGTTGTTTACGCGTGGGCCGCAAGTCGCGCCTCGCCTGTAGACGTCGTCGGCTTTTCCCTCATGCCCGGATTCGATGGCGCAACGTCGCTCGATACGCACATGCGGATCGCACAACGATGGATGCGCGCAACATCGCGCCCGAAGCCGCACTGGGTTCTGGCGTCGGGAGGATATCCGGTCGCGCACGGTGAGATGAGCCAGGTTCTGGCGCTTCGCGGCGTTCTGTCCTGGGCTACTGCACAGCCAGCCGTGCGCGGTGTCGTATTCACCGACGGCGGCGACTACGACGCCCAGCGCGGACTTCGCGCGCCGGACGGCCGGTTCAGGCCCGCTCTTCTCGAGCTCGAGCATTCTATCAACGCGCTTCGTGAATCCGCAACGCAGTGACCATCGTGACCATCGTAACTTCGTGATGCGAACACTGCGGCACACTCCTTTCGCCATCGCGTCGGCACTGGTCGTCACGATGCTGTCGGCCTGCTCCGCAATGAGTCTGCTCCACGATCGCTCACACGATCTCGGACTGCACGTTGGGCGCGAACACCGCACGTACATCATTCATGTTCCCAAGTCCTACCATCGTGACACGCCGGCTCCGCTCGTGATACTTCTGCACGGTCATGGATCGCGCGCGGAGACGTTCGAGCGGCTTACCGGAATGAGCGACAAGGCCGAGGAGAAGGGATTCATCGTCGTGTATCCCCAGGCACTCGGATCACCGAGCGTTTGGCACACAGGAGTGGATGGCAGCCCCAGCGTGGACGACCTTGCCTTCATCAGGGAGCTGATCGCCGAGCTGCGCACCAGGTACGACGTTGATCCGGCGCGAATCTACGTCGGCGGACACTCCAACGGCGCATTCATGGCGTACCGCGTTGGCGCTGCGCTCTCGAGCACCGTCGCGGCCATCGGTATTTCGGCGGGCTCCATCGGACGGAGCACAGCGCGCGGTGATACGGTGCGCGTACAGGCACCCGACGTCCCCGTAGCCGTGATTGCATTCCACGGAAAGGCCGACAACGCGGTCCCGTACGATGGCGGCAAGGAGACTGACGGGCCGCGACGAATCGTTCCTGTCGCACAGTCAATCGAGCTCTGGGTGAACGCGGACGGTTGCCGGACCACTCCCGATTCAACGGTACTCGAAACGGGAAACGTGATCCGCGACGACTACAGCGGCTGTCGCGCGGGAACGGAGGTTGTGCTGTACACGATAAACGACGGCACGCATCGCTGGCCGGGTGATCCCACCCCGTGGTGGCACTTCTGGGGCCGCACAGGCGGCACACTTTCCGCGACTGACCAGATGTGGTCGTTCTTCGAATCACATCCGAAAGTGATCACGCCGATCACTAACTGAAGGTGGCCGTGTCGGCGCGCGCGACACCGCGCACCACGCCCTCCACCACGCGCTCCGCGTCGAAGTAGTTTCTGGCAAGGCGCCGAATATCCTCGCGCGTCACGGATTCGATCCGGGCCGGGAACTGATCGAGTTCGGTGAGACTCCTTCCGAACAGCCATGCGTCAACCATGTCGCCCAGAATCGCACCGCCGCGCTCCTGGCGAATGTCGTGCATCCCAAGCAGATACCGTTTCGCGCGATCGATCTCCTCCTCGGTCACGAGCGTTTCGCGCAATTCTGCGAAGAGTCCGAGGAGAGCATCATGTGCCTCCGGCTCGCGCTCCGGCGCGGTAGCGATGTAGGCGATGTACGAACCGCCCAGCCTGTGCTCCGATCCGAACGCGTGAACGGTGTACGCGAGCGACCGACGGTCGCGAAGTTCCTCGAAGAAGCGCCCGCCAAGTCCGCTCGCGATCGAGGAGAGCACGTGTGCGGCGAATCGGTCTTCGTCGGAACGACCAGGCGACGGAAATCCAAGCACGAGCGCAGTCTGCGTCTTTTCGCGAGTGACGCTGTTCACGACGCGCTGCTGCGGCCATGACGGGGGCGGTAACTGCGCCATCTCGACGGGCGCGAGTTCGGCGAATCGGCCGGCGATCACGCTCGCCATCTCGTCCGGATCGCAGTCGCCAGTTAGCGCGACGACGAACGGCGCACGACGCAGGTGATCGCTGTACCACTCCCGCACCGTCTCTGCAGAAAGTGCGCGGAGAGTTTCTTCTGTGCCTCCCGCCGGTATCGAGTACGGGTGACCTTCATACATTGCCTCGGTCGCCAGCCGCATCGGATAGCGATACATGTCGTCTCTGAGATGCACGGCGTCGGCGATCATGGCCGAACGTTCGGTTTCCAGTACGTCGTCGCCGAGTGTTGCATGCTGAACGACGTCCGCCAGCAACGCGATCGCCGCGTGCGTGTTTACCGAGGGCACCGACAGCGACCATCCGAACACTTCCGATCCCACGGATGCGCCAATGCTTCCGCCGAGCAGTTCCGACTCCTCGGCAATCTGAAGCGAGCCGCGCGAGGTGGTGCCGCGGGACGTCGTACGCGCGGCGAGCGCGCTGATACCGGCCGATTCCCGCGGCTCATTCGCCGAGCCCGCCGCTGCGTACACTCCGAAATGCGTAATCGGGGCGTTTGCGCGGTGGCGTATGAGCACCGGGATTCCCGACGCGAGCCCGTAGACGCGCACTCCAGATTCTTCGCGAAGGAACTCCGGAGTGTCCGTGTTTCGTGTGTTCGTGACAGGAATCGCGCTGGACAGTTCCAGCGATTCAGGCTTCGATGCAGCGAGCAGTTTTTGGAAAGCCGCTGCATCCTCTGCGATCACCGGCGCTCCGGCCGGTCGATACGTAACCGCGGCCGCACGATCCTCAGTGAGATACTGCCTCGCCACACGCGTGACCGCGTTTGCGTCGGCCGCCATGAATGCGTCGTAATATTCCGCACCTTTCTCCCACCCGCCCGCCGACTCCCACTCGGCCAGATACGCCGCCTGACCCTCCGTGGTTTCGAGGTGACGCGCCCAGCGCGACATGAAGAGCTGCCGGGCGCGCTGAATCTCCTCGTCGGAGACTCTTCCGTCGCGCACGTCGGCGACCTGCGCCCACATCGCACGCGCTGCCTCGGCTGCGGTTTCCGGTCGTCCCTCCGACGACACCACGAACACGCCCACTTCCGCCGGAGAGTAGTTGTATGCACCCGCGCTCCCCGCGAGTTTCCTGTCGCGAACGGCACGATACAGCCGTGACGCGCGTCCGCTTCCGAGCAGAGCCGCGGCGAGATCGAGCGGAGGCAGGTCCGCATGAAGCTGCGGAACAGTGCGCCAGCCAATTTCGACGTTCGTCTGTTCGACGTCGCCGCTCAGCTCGCGGTACCTGAAGTCGGATCGCTCTGGTTCACCCGGCCCCGGATGGCGAACCGGTACACCGGCCTGCAGGCCGCCATACAACTGGTCAACGCGACGCAGCGCGTGTTCGGGATCGACATCGCCCGCAATCGCCAGCACAGTCGCAGACGGCGCATAGAAGTTCCGGTAGAATCCCATGACCTTGGCGCGCGTGAAAGTGCGCAGCTGGTCCGGAACTCCGATGCGCCACCGTCGGATGCGGTGCACGTCGTGGAGCAGCGTGTAGAGCGTTTCCGTCGTGACCGCCCCGGCATTGTCCTGCTTTCGCATCGCTTCCTGGATGATCACTTCCAGCTCCTTAGCGAGCGCGTCGGACTCGATCGCGGAATTCGCGAACGCGTCCGCCTGAACCGCCAGACCCTCGTCGAAGCCGCGTGAGGGGAGCACCGCGTAGTAGCTCGTGTGATCGTATATCGTGTGCGCGTTCAGGTAACCGCCAGCCGCCTTGGTCGCCTTCGCGATTTCCCCGACTCCGTAACGTTGAGTCCCCTTGAAGTACATGTGCTCGAGCACGTGCGCGATGCCTGTGACGTCATCGGTCTCGTCGAAATATCCGGTCCGCACATAAGTGTTGACGGCGACCACTGGCGCCGCAGGATTCCGATAGATGAGCACGGTGAGGCCATTAGCGAGCACCGTACGCGTGACTGCTGCTAGATCGATGAATCGTGTCATGATTCGGCGGAGCGTTTCGTTGGAGCGCGAGACACACTGCTCGCCGCAGCGCGTGCCGCGGCTTGCGTGGACGTCGGACGCGGAAAAAAACTCGGCCGCATTCTTCGTGCGGCCGAGCGAAGGTGGACACAAATCAAGGCGAGCGCGGTCGTCAGGGTACCGGCGCTGGCTGTGAAGTCGGAACCATCGTAGCGCATGACGACCACGTCCCGGTTCCAGCTCGAGAAAAGAACTTCCCGGCGAGATCCATGCGGTTGAGCCTTACGAGCGCACAGCCCAGAAATCCCTGGGCAGCGCTGTCATCGGGCGAGAGCTGCACGGCCCGCGTTAGAAAATTTCGCGCCAGCGACGGATTGTGGTCGGCGAGCTGGAAGACTCCCATCTCCCGCTGACCGGGCTCATACGCCGGCTCGATCCGGATCGCCGTCACCAGCTCCTGTCTGGCCGTGTTCATGTCTGGAGGTGAATCGTTGCGAGCCAGCCGCGCGAGAAACACGTGCGGCGCCGCCTTGTCGGGATAGGCATGCGCAATCGTCCCGAACGCGCTCCGCGCAGCTTCGGTACGGCCGGTCTGCATCAGATTGACGGCGCTGGCCATGTCCGTGTCATAGTGCGACCGACCGACCGTGAAGTACGCGACTGCCCCGACAACGGCTATGAGTACCAGTAGCCCCGCCAGAATCAGCGGCAACGGTCGTTGCCGGATGCGCGCCACGGGCCTGACCACTGGCTCCGTAGCGAGAGGCTCGACCGGTTTGCCCGCCGGGCGCGGAGGGACCGCCGCGGCAGCAGTCGCAGCCGGAGCAGCGCCCGCAGCGGAACCACGAGG
>JALYYT010000093.1 GCA_030946285.1 Gemmatimonadota bacterium | reverse complement strand
GCTCAATACGTCGCCACCGCCGGTTTCGACGCCGCTGGTGGGCGTCTGCGGCTGATCGAACGCTATCGCACGCGGCTCGGCAAGGGTTACAACTCGCCCAGCGCCACCTTCGATCTGACGAACCGCTACTTCTCGGCGAACGCGATGGCCGAGCGCGACGAATACGCAGGACTGACGCGTGTGGAGGCTGGCGCGCGGCTCACGCCATTGCCGTTCGTATCGGTCCTCGGCTACGTGGGCCAGCGCTCCGCATTCGGCACGCCCGCGATCGGCTTCGTTCAACAGCCCACGGCGCGCAGCGCGCGGGTCGAGGGGGGGATACGGATTCTGCCCGCCGGCCTCTGGGCCACCGCAGGTGTCGTGACGCGCGACACGGCGCTGCTGATCCCATCGTCGCTCTGGGACACTGCATTCGTCTCGACCCCGATCGGCCGGCAAACAGGCACCACGATCGGGCTGCACGGCCCCATCATCGGCCCGCTGAGCCTGGATGCGTCGGCGATTCAATGGAAGAATCTGTACGCCTATACGCCCAGGACCGAGGCGCACGCCGACCTGCGCTTCTATACGGACTGGCGATCACGGTTTCCGAACGGAAACTTTTCCTTCCTGTTCCAGCCGGGTGTGAACTACAGAAGCCAGGCGGCATTCCCGGAGAAGGGTAGCTACCGGTACGCCATGTCGAGCCGCACCGTCTCGCTCCTGGTGGAACTGCGAATACTCCGCGGCGTCCTCAGCTTCCAGCGGCGCAACGTCCTCGGGCAGATTTATGATCAGGTGCCCGGATACCTGATGCCGCGACCGGTAAATGTGTACGGGGTACGCTGGTACTTCTTCAACTAACGCGACCCTCGGGTGAATTTGACAAAGTCGTTGTGCGACAATAACTTAGTAGGCTGCACATGATCAATAGCATGACCGGATTCGGGTCCGCCGAGGGGACTGTTGGCGCGTTGCGCGTGTCAGTCGAGATTCGCTCGGTCAACCACCGGTTCTTCAATCCCGCGATCAAGCTGCCCAACCGCATGGCTCAGTGGGAAGGCGATGTTCGCGAGACCATGAGGAAGCGTTTCAGTCGCGGTCATGTCAGTCTGAGCGTCAGAGTGAGCGGCGATACTGAACGCGCCCTGGCGATTGACGAGGAACGAGTTGCGGCGTATGTCGCGCAACTTCGGGGTATGAAGGATCGTCTCGGACTTGCTGGTGATGTGGACGTTGCGACCGTCATGCGACTTCCCGATGTCATCACGTCTGCAGATGCGGACGACACGGAAGTGGTGGGAACGGTGGACGAGTTGACTGCCATCGTGAACGACGCGGCTAACGGCCTGGACCTGATGCGGGACGCGGAAGGCGCGCGTATCGCCGATTTTCTGAACGAGCACCTTGCCATAATCCAGACTGCGCTCGCTCGCGTGAAGTCTCGCGCGCCGGAGCGTCTCGCCGAGCAGCAGAAGCGGCTGCAGACGGCGGTAGCAGAACTTGCGCGCGGCGTTGCGGTTGACCCGCAGCGTCTCGCGCAGGAGATAGCGATCCTGGCGGACAGGATGGACGTCGCCGAAGAGCTCAACCGGTTCACCGCGCACATTGCGGCGTTCCGCGCTGCGCTGAGCGACCGGGAGGCGGCCGGAGTAGGCAAGCGTCTCGGTTTCCTGATTCAGGAAATGTTGCGCGAGGCGAACACGACGGGGAGCAAGGCGAACGACTCGCAGATTCTGGGCGAGGTGGTGGCAATCAAGGAAGAGCTCGAGCGGTTGCGCGAGCAGAGTGAGAACGTCGAGTGACACCCTTTCCGATCATTCTCTCGGCGCCTTCCGGTGCCGGGAAGACGACGATCGCGAGGAGGTTGCTCCAGGTACGGAACGATGTCGGCTACTCCGTGTCGGCGACAACACGTCGCCCGAGGGCGGGCGAGGTGGACGGTACGGCTTACCACTTCATGAGTGCGGCCGAGTTCACGGCGGCGGTCGGACGCGGTGAGTTCGCGGAGCACGCGCTGGTGCACGGCAACATGTACGGCACGTTGCGAAGCGAGGTCGCGAGAGTGATCGCTGCGGAACGACATGTAGTGATGGACATAGACGTGCAGGGCGCGGCACAGTTCGCCGCGGCCTTTCCGGAGACGGTCAAGATATTCATCCTGCCGCCATCTGGCGAAATCCTGATCAGCAGGCTGAAGGGACGTGGTACAGAAGACAGCAAGACGGTTGCAACGAGACTGCGCGATGCAATCGGGGAGATCGGGGTGATGAGCGAGTTCGACTACGTCGTGATCAACGACGAGCTGGAGCGCGCCGTCGCGCAGGTTTCCGGTATTATCGACGCGGAGTGTCTGAGGCTGCGGAATGCACCTGAGTCATCCCGAGTCGCGGCCGAAACGGTAGCCGCCCTGCAGGCGGAGTTGCTTCATTTTCAGGAGACGTAAATCAATGCGGGTCTACACACCGGACGACGTCGCGGAGCACGCGACCAACAAGTACCTCGGCGTTCTCGTCGCCGCGAAGTATGCACGTGTTCTGAACGAATTCCCGCGCGACCGCTCGGCGCCGGGCGAGAAGAAACTCACGACGCGCGCGCTCGACGAGCTCGCAGCGGGTGAAATCAACTATCACGTTGTGCCGCGCCGCCGGCAGGAGTAGCACTGCGCGACATCCGGGGACGGCGCGTCGTACTCGGCGTCACTGGAGGGATCGCCAGCTACAAGTCGGTCACGCTGGCGCGCCTTCTGGCGCAGGATGGAGCCGAGGTTGACGTAGTGATGACGCGCGGCGCCCAGCAGTTCGTGGGCGCCGTGACGTTCGAGGGCGTGACTGGACGGAGAGCACACGCGGATATTTTTGAATCCGGAGAGGCACTCGCACACATCCGCCTCGCGCGTGAAGCGCGCGCGATAGTGGTCGCGCCGGCAACAGCCGATTTCATCGCGCGTGCCGCGCAGGGACGTGCCGATGACCTGCTCACGGCGATGCTGCTTGCGGCACGCTGCCCGGTGCTGATCGTTCCGGCGATGAATGACCGGATGTGGTCGCACCCGCAGACCGTTCGCAATGCCGCCCATCTGCGCGAGATCGGCTATCAGGTAATGGAGCCCGCGGTCGGCCCGCTCGCTTTCGACGAAGGCGCGGGCCCGGGCCGGATGCCCGAACCCGATGTAATTGCCGACGAAGTCGAGCGCATGCTGCGCGGAGGATCTCCGCTGACCGGAAAGCGCGTCCTCGTCACTGCCGGCGCGACGCGCGAACCGGTGGATCCAGTGCGCTTCAT
>JALYYT010000098.1 GCA_030946285.1 Gemmatimonadota bacterium | reverse complement strand
TTCGCGGCGAACTTGCGCGCGTGCTGAGGACCCACGCGGTCGTCCTTTGTCGTCGTCCAGATGAACGGTTCGGGATACTGCACCCCGGGTCGAATGTTGTTGTACGGAGATATGGATTCGAGGAATGCACGCTCCGCCGGAATTGCCACACTCCCGTACTCCCCCACCCACGACGCACCCGCAGCGATCTGTTCGAACCGCAGCATGTCGAGCAATGGCCCCTGGATGTCCACCGCTTTCCATAGCTCAGGATGCTGTGTGAATTCCACACCCATGAGCAATCCGCCATTCGAGCCACCTTCGATTCCCAGCCGGCGTCCGGTCGTGATTCCACGGGTCACCAGATCACGCCCAACTGCCGCGAAGTCATCGTAGATGACCTGACGATGTGTCTTGAGTCCGGCTTCGTGCCATGCGGGACCGAACTCGCCACCACCTCGAATGTTCGCGAGTACCCACACGCCTCCGTGCTCCAACCAGAGCTTACCCAGATTCGCGGAATACGATGGCGTCTCCGAAACCTGAAAGCCGCCGTAAGCGTATAGAATCGTCGGGTTGTTCCCGTCGAGCTTCATCCCGCGCTCGTGTACCACAAAGTATGGAATGTGTGTTCCGTCACTCGACGTCGCTTCGAACTGCTCCACCGTATCGCGGCCAGCGTCGAATTGCGCCGGAAGTGACTTGATCGGACTGGCCGCGAGCGACTTGACGTCTACCTGCCACACGGAGCTTGGCGTGAGAAAACCTGTTACGCCAAGCATGGCAGTGTTCGAATGAATATCCGCCGCCATGATGCCTATCGCGGCGTTGTCCGGAAGATCCAGTTTGCTCCGTGTCCATTTCCCGCCAGTCGCCGGTCTGTACACATACGCGCGACCGCGAACATTGTCCAACTCGCCAACCACAAGTGCGTCACGAGTCGCTGCAACTCCGTCGATCGATTCACGAGGTCCCGGTGCAACGATGAGCGTCGCGTCCAGACTTCCAGGATTCGAGACGACGTCCGCTAGTGGTACAGAGACGAGCGATCCGGCGGTGAACTTCCTGCCGGCTCCCGACGTCCAGGCGGTGTCCAGCGTTATGACCAGTTGCCCATCGACCAGGTCGGCCAGTGATGCCTTGAGTGGAATTGCCAGTTTCCGGAATCCGCTCGGCGTCTTCACCAGATATTCAGATTCGAAGAAGCTCGGGCCTCGTCGAACGAATATTGCGTGATTGCCGGATCCGTCATCGAGCCTCATCGGTCCGGCGCTTACGTCGGACGCGGTGCCGCGAAAAACTTCGACGGCCGCGCTCAATGGCTGTCCACGCTTGAGGCGCTTGACAACGTACGCGTATCCGGACTTGGTCATCTCGCCTGGCACCCATTCGCGCGCGACGAGGATCGTATTCGCATCCTCCCATGACACGTTCTGCTTGCCATGCGGCAGAACGAAACCCCCGCTCACGAACGCTGCGGTCGGAAGATCGAACTCGCGTATCGTCACAGCGTCCTCGCCGCCATCCGACAGGTGTATCAAGCAACGTCGCTCGGCGGGCTGCGCGCATGACGCCCCCTTCCAGAACCAGTTTGCCTTTTCCGATTTGGAGAGCGCATCGAGGTCGAGCACCGTCGTCCACGACGGTGATGCCGATTTGTAGCTCCCAAGACTGGTTCGCCGCCAGATTCCGTGCGGGTGCTCGGCGTCCTGCCAGAAATTGTACACCTCGTCGTGAAGCAGCGTTGGCGACGGAATCCGGTCACGGCTCTCGGCGACCCTCACGGCGTCCGCGTATAGCGACGCGTAATGCGGATCATGCTCGAGTACGGCAACCGTCTTCGCGTTCTCCGCGTTGACCCAATCCATGGCTCGCGTGCTCGACACCTGCTCGAGCCACTGGAACGGATCTTCGCTCTGTGCAGCTACACTGGCTTTTGACTGGCCCCAGGCGGGCGAGGCGGCCAGGATTGCGAGAGCTGTAATAGCGGCGGGCTTGAGAGCTGATTTCATCGGAGGAGGGTTGGTGTCACCGGAGAATAGCCCCCACATAAAGCTGGCGCCAGCAAGACGGTGCCGAGCTAAGGTCGAGAACATGCCTTCAGCCGTGAGTGGAACTGGCCGCCCCCTGCCGAGTGGAGAGTTCTCCGACCAT
>JALYYT010000082.1 GCA_030946285.1 Gemmatimonadota bacterium | reverse complement strand
CCCGCTGGTGTGCAGTATCGCGGGATGCGATCGTGCAAGTCTGGTCCCTGGAAAATGGAGCAGCGATGATGTCACGAGAAATACGAAGGGTACGCGGGTTCGCTGGTGTTCCCTCCATCGTCCGTCGCGTCGCATGCGGGATCTTCGCGGCAGGTGCATTACCGGCTGCATCCAGCGCGCAAGTCACCGATGCGAACCAGATGCATCCGTTGATAGTCACAAGCGGTAGCTCGACTATCCATCTGGCCCCTGACAGGGCGAGTGTGAACATCAACGTGGAGACACGCGCGTCTTCTGCGAGCGAAGCCGCAAGGGTGAACGCGACGGCGACCACAGCGACGATTGCCGCACTGCGTGCCGCGGGCCTGACGCCGGCCCAGCTTTCGACGTCCGGGTTTTCGGTGATGCAGGACTACAATCGCGTGTATTTGCAGGGTTCGACCGCGACCGCCCAGGCGGCCGGGTTCGTAGCGATGAACGGCGTTCGCGCCGACGTGGAGTCGGTCGAAATGCTGAGCAAGGTGATCGATGCTGCACTCGCTGCGGGCGCGAATCAGATTCGCCAGATCCAGTTCTCGTCGAGTGGGATCGAGAAGGCGAAACTCACAGCGCTTGCGCAGGCATTCGCGAACGCTCATGCGAACGCCGAAGCTATCGCGCGGAGTGCGGGAGGCTCGCTCGGGCCGCTCGTTGAAGTGACGGCTATGGACCCGGGTTCCACATTCTACAGTGTGATGGCGCCGGTACAGATTCGCGGGGTCTCGGGAGGCACTGCAGCCCCTCCACCGCCGACACCACTCGCGGCAGGCGACGTGCCGGTAACTGCGAATGTCACGGCGAGGTGGAGCTTTGTGCCGGCGCCTTAGCTCAGGTTGCAGCTATGGGGCAGCGGAATGATTAACGACAGGATTGGATGCGCAAGCGCATTGCCGCATCGCAAGCTACTGCCAGTACCCAGAAGCTGCGGGTCGGCGCGGTGACTGCTGAAACTCGTCTCGGCGGCGCGCGGATCTTCGGGGCGATCATGTGCGCGGCTCTAAGTGTCCCGCTTGGCGCGGTGTCGCAAGCGGTATCTCGGGGCGCTCCCAAGGTAATCACTGACGCCGGAGCGCTGGAGGGAACGTACTTTGGCGCCGACTCCGCGGAAGCCGTGTTCAAGGGAATTCCGTTCGCCGCTCCACCCATTGGCTCGCTGCGGTGGAGAGCTCCCGAGCCTGTAACGCCCTGGAAAGGTGTGCGGCAAGCTCACGAATTCTCCGCCCTTTGTCCGCAGCATCTGTACACTCCCGAGTATTTCGATCACATCGCGGAGCGCACCGGTGGCCGCATTCAAAAGCAGAGACCACTGACTACCAGCGAAGACTGCCTGTATCTCGACGTCTGGACAGCAAACTTCCACGGTCCGCATCGACAGCCGGTGATGGTGTGGATCCATGGCGGTGGGAACAACGGTGGCTGGGGAACCCAGGGCACCACGAACGGTGAGTTCCTGGCGCGACGCGGCGTTGTGCTGGTGATGATCGCCTACCGTGTTGGTGCACTGGGCTTCCTCGCGGATTCCGCGCTTACCGCGGAGTCTCAGCATCACAGCTCCGGCAACTACGGCTTGCTCGATCAGATCGCAGCACTTCACTGGGTGCAGCGCAACATTGCGGCGTACGGCGGAGATCCGAAGCGCGTTACGATTTTCGGACAGTCGTCAGGAGCTCTCGACGCGACGTGCTTGTTGGTGTCACCGCTCGCGAGGGGACTTTTCCAACGGGTAATCTCGGAGAGCGGTGCATGCACGGGACCCTTCCCGCAGCTGAAACAGCCCGTGACTGGTTATGCTGAACGGACACCAGCCGAGGTTAGCGGAAGACGCCTGGCCGTAAGGTTGGGGGTTAGCCACGCGCCCGATGTCCTGCGCGCCATGCGAGCCAGGAGCGCCGAGAGTATCGTGGCTGCGGCGTTTGACGATTCGAACATCCTGCACGACGTCAACGTTGATGGGTGGGTGATCCCGCAGCAGCCAGACGCGGTCTTTGCGCGTGGGAAGCAGGACGACGTCCCGCTCCTGATCGGGAGCAATGCCGATGAGATGCGAACGCTGGCGACTGCGCTCCCGGTGAAGAAAATGACCGACTATCCCGAGCAACTGCTCGCTGCGCTCGACGTGCGCGCTGATTTGCGAGCACTTCTTCCGCGTCTTCTTGCCGTCTATCCCGCGACCGACACCGCGAGTGCCCAACGTCAATTGTTCGACTTGAACACCGACAACTTTGGAGCCGGCGCGCGTTACGTCGCTCGAGCGATGCGGCGGATAGGGCAGCGCAACGTATATCTGTACTATTTCACGCACACAATCCCGACGCCCGGTGGCAGGGCGCTTGGGGCATTCCACACGGCGGAGATGCCATTTGTCTTCGGCAGTGATCCCGGTTGGCCCCATGGAGCGCACGATCAGGCGCTGCGAGACGCGATTAGTGGCTACTGGGTACAGTTCGCGAAGACGGGCAACCCAAACCGCGACGGCTTACCGCCGTGGGCGAGAGACGCCGACGCTCAAGATACGTATCTGGAACTCGGCGACACGATTCGTCAGCGCAGTAGACTGCGGCCAGCGGCCTTCGACCTGCAGGACGACGCGCAGGCGTTGCTCGATTCGCTTGTCGTGCACCAATCCCGGCCAGCAAAGACAAGGAAATGAAGGCGGCTCCAGCGGCACGAGGAACGCAGCGTCAATGACACGCACAAGCTGTCCTGTACGTAACGGAATAGCTTATAGCCCTGCCCACAGCGGCATGGTGTTCACGTGCCACTGTTCGATACCTTCATGCGCCCTGCGAGTCCAGTGTTCTGGTTCGAGATGTGAGCCCGCGGTCAATCCTGCCAATCTGCCCCAGTGCCGGCCCCTCCTTCCACAACACCAGCGCAGCAATGATCCACAACGCCGCGCTCCATGCGATGAACGGCCGGAGCTCGCCAGTGGGCAATCGAGCGAAGAAGTACGCGACGCTCGCGTCAACGCTCGCGTGCAGCACAATTACCGGAAGTAGCCGACGTTCGGTTCGGTTGTAGACCCAAGTAAAGAGCATCGAAAGCGGGAATACCGCGAGCAGGAACACAGCGATCAGTAGCGGTGTGCGGTTGCCTTCCGGCATGAGCCGCAGATATGTAGGTATGTGCCATGGCCCCCACGCCGCGGCCACGAGCATGCTGGCTCGAAGCGGAGTCATTCGCTGTTCGAGTTCGTCGAGCATGAGTCCGCGCCAGCCGATCTCTTCGAACAATCCGGTAAGTGGGATGAGAAAGAGGACGCCGAGGAGCGGAGTGTACCACGCCTTCAACTCGGGAACCGGCGCTCCGAGGAGGGGCAGAACCAGTAGCGTCGACCCGACGACAAGGATCGGAGCTAGTACCACCGCGGCGTACCAGGCTGGCGCGATGGATACGCGCGTCAGTCGAAGCCATACCTCGCGAATCGCCGTCCGGCCGCCGGCTGCGGCGATGAGGACAAGTGCAACAACTGTCGGGGCGAATCCGGCCAGCGTCAGCGCACCTAGCGAGATGCGCAGGTGCACGAGGCCATGTGCCGCAAGCGCGGCCGGTACACCGACTCCCCACGTCCACGCGTAGGTGGCGATGACAAAAAGAATGACTAGATGCCGGCGCAGCCACGGTCGCATCACGGTTTCCACGGGAGGAGTTCGAGTAGCCGGCGGAGCGCATCGGATTCACGCACTTGTAACTCCGTCTGGGAAGTCAGCGGGGCAAACATAACCTACACCACGCCAACCACCGCGGATGGAAGCGTGAACGTGCTGCCTTCACCCATCGTGCTTTCCACCGAAAGGTCGCCACCCATTCCGCGCGCAAGATCGCGACTGATCGCGAGGCCGAGACAGGCGTCTTCGAGCCCCCCCCGAGCGAGTGATGGGAAAGAGCACCTCTTCCGTCGAGACGGTTTCGCCAGCGCGCACGCGCGCACGCGCGCATCTCGCCAGTGCCGGCGAAGGTCGCCCCGTCTAAGG
>JALYYT010000017.1 GCA_030946285.1 Gemmatimonadota bacterium | reverse complement strand
CGCCCCGAGTACATCCATGCCTTCGAGCACATGGCCAACCTTGCCACACGGCTGGGTACCGAAGGGGATAGAATACACATCCGCACGCCGCTCATGCATCTCACGAAGTCGGAGATCATTGGAGTCGGCTCGTCTCTCGGTGTCGACTACTCGATGACAACCAGTTGCTACGATCCCTCGCGCACCGGAGCCGCTTGCGGCGAATGCGATGCATGCCAGCTCCGCCTCGCCGGTTTCGCTGGCGCAGGATCGCGCGACCCGATCGAGTATGCGACAAAGACAACGGGCGTGGGGAACTGATGTCTTACACTGTCAAGGAAATCTTCTACACACTGCAGGGCGAGGGAGCCAACGCCGGAAGAGCGGCTGTCTTCTGCCGGTTTTCCGGATGTAACCTCTGGAATGGACATGAGTCGGCCAGAGCCGAAGCAGTCTGCACATTCTGCGACACGGATTTCGTGGGCACCGGACCGGACGGCGGACGGTTCTCGACCGCAGACGATCTGGCCGCGGCCGTCAGCGCTGCGTGGAGACCGGAGAAGCGAGCTGATATCGGACGTTTCGTAGTGTGCACGGGCGGCGAGCCACTGCTCCAGCTCGATCGGCCAGCCGTTGATGCGCTCCATCGCGCAGGCTTCACCGTCGCTGTAGAAACGAATGGAACACGGCCGGGCGTTCCGGGCCTGGACTGGGTCTGCGTCAGCCCGAAAGCCGACGCCCCACTTCTGCTCAAGGGAGGGAACGAGCTCAAGCTTGTGTATCCGCAGCCTCGGGCCATGCCCGAGCGTTTCGAGTCACTGGACTTTGATCAATTCTTCCTGCAGCCGATGGACGGTCCGGATCTCGAGGCAAACACGCGGTCAGCCATCGCGTATTGCCTCGCCAATCCCAGGTGGCGTCTATCCGTTCAGATGCACAAGGCCGCAGGCATCAGATAGCACCACGAGTTCTGTCTCTTTTCACGGGTTGCGCACGGGTCTCCCCGGGCGTCGTTAGTTAATGACACGCACGCCTGCTTCTGGAGGAAGTACTCCTGTTCGATAGAGACGAATCGTCACCGGCCGGTACACCGCCCGTTTTTCAGTACGCGCGCGACCACGAGGATGTTTCGCGATCCTTCTCCGTGCTCGAGTCCGCCTTCGACGCGATGACCGACGCCATCCTCGTCGTCGGCGCCGATGGCCACATCTTCGGCTACAATTCCGCGTTCGCGCAGATGTGGCGTATCCCTGAAGAAGTGATGGCTCTACGCAGTGACGAGCGAGCGCTCTCGATCGCGATGAGCCAACTCAAGGAGCCAGAGGAATTCGCGAAGCGTGTGAACGAGTTGTACGCTTCGCCGGAAAAGAGCAGTACCGACACGCTCGAGCTGCTCGACGGGCGTATCATCGAACGCAACTCCGTCCCGCAGCGCATCGGCGACGTTACCGTCGGGCGAGTGTGGGTGTTCCGCGACATCAGCGACCGCAACCGCATGCAAGGCGCGCTTCGGGCCAGCGAAGCCCGCTTCCGCAGCGTCTTCGATCATGCAGCAGTCGGAATCGCTCTCATAGAGACGGACGGCCGCATCATCGCGACCAATCGCGCGCTCCAGCAGTTTCTCGGCTACACGTCCGACGAACTCATGAACCGCCGACTCCATCATCTCGTTCCCGACGAGGATGCAGACGGAGTCGCGGCCGCTCTCGCAGCTATCTCCGATCGCGCCATTCCCGATCTCACTGTCGAACAACGCTACGTGCGCCGTGACGGCGAGATCGCATGGGCGGCGCTCACGATGTCGCGGGCGCATGACAGCTCGAGTGGAGAATCGCTCGGCATCATCGCGATGGTGCAGGACATCAGCACACGCAAATCGCTCGAGGCCAGGCTCACGCACCAGGCGTCGCACGATCCGCTTACGAATCTCGCCAACCGCACGCTCTTCAAGCAGCGCGTGGACGTGGCGCTGCAGCGTGCGCGTCAGCGCGACCAGGTGGTGGTCATGTTCCTCGACGTCGACAACTTCAAGGCCGTGAACGACAGCGCGGGTCACGGCGCCGGCGATCAGCTCCTCGTGGTCGCCGCGTCACGACTTCTCAACGCCACTCGTGGATCCGACAGTGTTGCTCGCTTCGGGGGCGACGAGTTCGCGATCCTGCTCGAGAACGTACGCGACGATGACGAAGCACGAATCGTCGCCGATCGTATCACAAGAACGATGAAGCAGCCCATCCACATTGGCGACGAGACCGTCACGACGGGCGTCAGCATCGGGATCGCGCGGCTGCACGATGAAGGCGATGGGGCAGATGAGCTCATCCGGAATGCGGACGTCGCCATGTACACGGCCAAGGGGGCGGGCAAGGGGCGCTATCAATTCTTCGAGCCCGCGATGCATACCGCCGTCGTTGATCGCGTCGAACTCGAAACCGATCTCCGCCGTGCAGTCGCTTCGCCTGCGACTTCTTTCGTGCTGCACTACCAGTCGCTGGTCCAGCTCGAGTCTGGCACTGTCGTCGGAGTCGAGGCGCTCGTGCGTTGGAATCATCCGCGTCGCGGTGAACTCCCACCTGCGGATTTCATCACTGTCGCCGAGGAGACGGGACTCATCGTGCCGCTTGGCAGATGGGTGCTCAGGGAAGCGTGCCGCCAGGCCTTCTCGTGGTGGAAGGACCTGCCCGATGAGAATAAGATGAACATGGCGGTCAACATTTCGGGACGGCAGCTTCAGGATGCGTCGTTCGTAGCGGATGTCGCTGAAGCGCTCTCCGACTCCGGTCTCCCCCCGTCGAGACTCGTGCTGGAGATCACCGAAACCGTCATCATGCATCGCACCGATGTAATGATGAGCCGACTCATGGAGTTGAAGGGCCTCGGTGTACACCTCGCAATCGATGATTTCGGAACCGGATACTCCTCGCTGAGCTACCTGCAGCAGTTTCCCATCGACATCATCAAGATCGACAAGGCGTTCATCGCGGGAATGGAGCGAGACCCGGCTGGCGCAGCACTCACACGCACCATAATCGGCCTCGGATGGACCCTCGGCATGTCCACCGTCGCGGAAGGCGTGGAGCACGCATCGCAGCGCGAAACGCTGTCGGAACTCGGCTGCGTAGTCGCCCAGGGTTTTCTCTTCGCGAAGCCGGTCGCGGCGGACGGCGTCAGCGAAATGATCAGCCGGCCCACGGCCCGCGACAAGAAGTGACCGCTGGCTAAGTTTAGAGGGTTCCGGCTCACCACGTTGACCCCCTGAATGGCGATCCATTTCATCAAAGGCGTCGAGCTCGTCGCCGCCTTGCTCGCACCCGTTGTCTGTACTCTCTTCTACCACTGGCAGATTCGCATCGCCCGGCGCACGCCGGATCGGGTGCGTTAGTGTATGCCGGCCACATTGGAGCCGGGCTCGGCGCCTACTCCTTCAGGAAGGCGATCCCACTCTGGCTCATCCTTGTCGCTGCACAGTTCCCTGATTGGCTCGACGCCGGCATGTGCATCGCCAACATGGATCGCGGGCCGTACGGGCTCTACACCCATGGCTTCATCGCCATGGGCATTGCGGCCGCGGCCTTCGGACTAATAGCCTACGCAATCACCCGGGACTTCACCGCCGCGCTCGTCGTCGTCCTTGTCGTGGCGTCGCACTGGGCCCTGGATTACCTCACCGGATTGAAACCCACCTGGCCGGGCGGACCTGTCGTTGGTCTCGAGCTGTATTCGCGACCGGTCGTGGATGTGATCATGGAGTCGGCGACGATTCTCGCTGGGTGGCTCCTGTATCGCCGAACGCTCGCGCGAGATATGCGTAATCATGGCTGGACGTACGCAATGCTCTTCACTCTCTGCGCGCTGCAGGTACTGGCTGGTGCCGCCTTCGCGCTGAGCCTCGGAGGTCACACCAAGTGCTGACGCACATTCCCATAATCTCTCCCATCGAAATTACGCTCGGCGAGCCCGGCGTCCGGCGCCTCCCCGCGCCGGACTACGAAATCCACGCGCTCCCGCCAGCGGCCGTTATGAGCCTCGACGCCCCGACGCACGATCCAGCTGTCGGCGCACTCGATGAGATGGAGCGATCGGCGCAGATCAGCGAATATCACGACTTCTCATGGTGGGATGTACGCATCAGGCTGATTCGCGCACGACTCGACCAGCAGCCACCGCTCTGAACCGCCGCGACTGACCGGCGTGCGGGACACCAACGTCGAAGACTCGCACCCTGCACGCTGGCGCATGCTCGTGCTGCTTGCATGCGCCGAGCTGCTGGGAATGTCATTGTGGTTCGCTGCGAGCGCAGTGTCAGCGCAATACAGGATGCTCTGGGGACTGACTGCTTCGCAGGCCGGCTGGCTCACCACGATCGTGCAACTCGGCTTCGTGATCGGAACCGCTATCCTCGCGACACTGAACGCCGTTGACATCGTTCCCTCAAGAAGACTCTTCGCCGCCGGAGCACTGACCGGCGCCTTTGCGAATGCTGCGCTGCTCCTAGCGCCGGGCTATACTGTCGCTCTCATCTGCCGTCTGCTCACGGGTGCAGCACTGGCGGCTGTCTACCCGCCGGCGATGAAAATGATATCCACCTGGTTCCGCGCCCGGCGCGGTCTCGCCGTGGGTGGAATAGTCGGAGCACTCACCGTGGGGAAGGCCACACCGTACCTCGTCCACGCGATTCCGGGTGCGGGAATCCGCCCTGTCGTCATGACGGCATCTGCCGCCGCAATCATCGCCGCTCTGCTGGTTCTAGTGTGGTACGAAGACGGTCCCTACCCTTTTCCGCCGCGCAGATTTTCCTGGGGTCTCGTTGCTGATATAATCCGCGAGCCCCGGTGGCGTCTGGCGACCGGTGGGTATCTTGGTCACATGTGGGAGCTGTATGCAGCGTGGACGTGGCTACCGGCATTCATCGCCGCAAGCGTGACCACGCGTAGGGGACACTCCGCCGCTGCCGATTCCACCGCGTCGGCGGTGGCCTTCTCGGCCCTCGCGATCGGCGGCGCTGGCTGTATTTGGGGCGGAATACTTGCGGACAGGCGCGGACGAGAGTGGCTCGTCACGGCCGCCATGATCGTCAGCGGCGCGTGTTCGCTATTGATCGGGCTCACGTTCGGCGCGTCGCTCTGGATTGTGGTGACGGTCGCGCTCGTCTGGGGATTCTTCGTCATCGCGGACAGCGCCCAGTTCTCAGTGCTCGTGACCGAAAGTGTTCCGGCCCACGCAGTGGGAACTGCACTCACGATCCAGACGTCACTTGGCTTCCTTCTCACGATGCTGACCATTCAGATGGTACCGCCGCTGGTGCAGATCGTTGGCTGGCGCTGGGCTTTTGCGGTTCTCGCTATCGGCCCTGCGCTGGGCATTGCGAGCATCAGACATCTCGCCGGTTACTCATCGCGCAATAGCGTCGGCATGGCCTGACACGCAATTGTCGCTCAAGCCGGAGCAGACGCGAAATTGTGCTTCAACCAGTCGCGTGCGAGCGTTACATCACTCATCACGAGTTCGTGACCAGAGGCTGCGACGTTCAGCGTGACACCGGCATCGGCGGCACGGAATATCTCCGCGAGCCGCTCGTTGTCACCACGGGGAACTATCGGATCGCGCTCCCCTGCGCAGATCAGAACCGGGATGCCGCTCATCATGACACTTGCCTCGAGAACGAACGGGACCATTGGTCGGAAGAGCACCGCCCCGGCGAGCGAGCTCGCGTCGCGCAGCATGAGACTCGCCGCGATGTTGGCTCCATTCGACACACCTACCGCTACGACACGCTTCGCATCCAGGTTGTAGACGACCGCGGCATCGCGGACGAAGTCGGCCAGTTCCTGCGTGCGGATTGCCAGATCCTCCTGATCGAATACTCCCTCGGCGATTCGCCGGAAGAAACGGCGCGACTCCCCTTCCCTTACGCGGCCCGACGGGCTCAATAGCGTTGCACCCGGCGCGAGCGTGTACCCCAGCTGCAGCAGCGAATCGCCGTCACCTCCGGTTCCGTGAAGCAGCAGGAGCGTGACACCGGCGAACGATCCTTCACCTGGTATGAACCGGTGGTCGAAAACCAGAGAGTCGGAGTTCAGCATCGCGGAGATCCGGGTGATTGAATACCAAAAGATACCACGCGCAACGACAGTGCGCGTGGTATCTGGTCGTACCGAATCAGCCTGTCGTTAGGGCATCAATACGCGGTCGATCACCTGGATCACGCCGTTCGACTGCGTGACGTCATAGGTCGAGATCGACGCGGTGTTTCCCTTCGAGTCCACGACCACGATGTTGCGCGGGCCGTTCATCTTGAAGGTGAGCTTTTCACCCTGCACCGTCGCGAGCTGCGCAGAACCGTGGCCCTCGCGGATCTCTTCCATCAGCTTGGCCGACGTGTAGTTACCGGCGATGACGTGATAGGTAAGAATCTTCGTGAGAGTGGCCTTGTTCTCCGGCTTGACGAGCGACTCGACCGTTCCGGCCGGAAGTGCTGCAAAAGCCTCGTTCGTGGGAGCGAAGACCGTGAACGGGCCCTTGCTCTCGAGCGTGGGGACCAGGTCCGCTGCCTTGACTGCGGCCACGAGGGTCGTATGATCTGCCGAATTGACTGCGTTCTCGACGATGTTCTTGCGCGGCGACATGTCCTGTCCGCCGACCATTACCATCATGCCGCTCATCTTCTGCGCGTGAACTGGTGCTGCCGCCGTGAGCGCGAGTACCAGCGCCGCGAGCGTGGGTGCGTATTTCCGCATCTGTAATCTCCTGAAGGGTTAGCCGGCCAACCAGGTCGGTCGGTCTAATTACGCCCCCAGCTCGCGACTGGATTTATCTGGTCGGATTCACGGCTTGGCCATCCAGCTGTTGTTGGTCCGATCCACATCGACACTGACGTGGTCCGGGTCAATGTCTATCCGCTTCACCGTCTTGCCGGTGAAGTTGTACTCCCTAATGTATCGCGCTGAATTCGTGCTCCACACCAGCGCCGGATACTTGAAGTCCTGCGTCGTGCCGTCGTTGAATGTGAACCGGGCGTAGATCGGAAGAACGCCACGCGCACGGTTGCCGTACACGACCACCACATGTTCGACGCCGCTGGAGTCGGAAGCCTGCACTGACTCGATTGCCTGGTCGAAGTGTGCATTGTCGAAGAACCACTCGCGCCAGAACCAGTCCAGCCGCTCGCCGCCGACGGATTCCATCGTCCGATAAAAATCGGTGGGCGTCGGATGCTTGAACGCCCAGCGACGGATGTACTCACGGAATGCGTCGTCGAACGCCTCGGGTCCGAGAATCTCCTGCCGCAGAAGCTGCATCCCGACGGACACCTTCGTGTACTCCGTGAAACCGAGCTTGCGCGGATCTATGCGATCCGGACCCTGCTCGATCGGCACGTCAACGTTCAACCGCTGTGTACCCTCGATCTCGGCGCGCTCCTGCGCCGCACGCTGCATCTGATCGCCGTTCTGCGGATAGCGACGCGCTTCGCTGAACGTGTTGACGAACGTGTTCATTCCCTCGTCCTGCCAAAAGTGCATGCGTTCATTGGATCCCACGATCATCGGGAACCAGTTGTGACCGATCTCGTGTGTCACCACGTTGTAGAGATCGAGTTTGTCGCGGCTGCGCGCTTCCATGGCGAGCATCGGATATTCCATTCCGCTGATCGGCCCCTCGACCGCGGAGATCTGCGGGTACGGGTACATGAACCAGCGCTCGGAGTACTCCTGAATCGACATGCGCGACTGATCGGCGGCGTCGTTCCAGATAGTCGCCGCGCTGGGGCGGTAGTAGGCTTGAGCCAGGATCCCCTTCCAGCTCGACGCATCCCAGAGATATTCCGGAGACGCCGCCCATGCCATGTCGCGAACGTTATGCGCCTTGAAGCGCCATGTCATCGTTCCGGACGTACGTGGACGCGCCGCGCCGCTCGTAAGGTCCTGCTGGGTTACGATGGCGACCGGAGTAGTCGATGTCGCAGCCTTCGCGAGACGACTGATCTCCGCAGCGGTGAGCACCTCGCGCGAATTCTCG
Organism: Gemmatimonadota bacterium; assembly: GCA_030946285.1. Lineage (GTDB taxonomy): Bacteria > Gemmatimonadota > Gemmatimonadetes > Gemmatimonadales > Gemmatimonadaceae > Fen-1247. The sequence continues at coordinate 2,732 of JALYYT010000017.1, read as the reverse complement.
AGCGTACCCGTCGACGCAACAGTGTATCCCGCCGGCACCGTGATGCTCAGATTGAAGTCACCGTATTCCAGATAGAACTCTCCCTGGCCGAGGTACGGCTCGGTGTTCCATCCGCGAACATCGTCGTAGACGTTCACGCGGGGATACCACTGCGCCAGTTCGTAGAGGGCACCGTCCCGTCCCATGCGGTCAGCGCCGTGTTCGGGAATGAGGAAGTGCCAGGCGGCGTCGAAAGTCGCGGTCCTGCCTGGTGCGAGCGGCTCCGCGAGATCCACCTTCGTCACGGTGCCATTGTCGCGTAACTTGAGCGCCGTCCTGCGGCCGCCGAGCACCTGCTCGAAGTGATCTATTACGTCCCCGCCAACGAAGCTGCGCGAACCGAAGCGGCTGTCGGGAGCGAACACGAGCGTGTTCAGCGAATTCGGACGGAATGCGTTCTGCTCCGTCTGGATCCAGATGAACCTGAGAGTGTCCGGCGAGTTGTTTGTGTAACGCATCGTCATGGAGCCGCTCAGCGAGTTCGCCGCAGTATCCAGTGTTGCGTGCAGATCGTAGTCGGCCCGCTGTTGCCAGTATCGCGGGCCCGGTCGCCCATCTGCCGAACGATAGACGTTGGGGGACGGATACAGGTTGATGTCAGCGAAGATCGAAGTGTCGGCTGCACCCGTGCGCGTTCCTGGCGTCTGCGGCGGGACCGTCATCTGGCCCTGCTGTGCACCGGCTGTCACGCTGCCGAACAGAACGGTCGCAATGGCGACCGATCTCAGTGAGAACATTTCTGCTTACTCCACGTAAATGGGACACATGACCAGAGCGGCCGAGCGCGGTCCGCTGGCCATCTCAAATGTTAGTCAGGATTGCGAACGCATGGGTCGGACCAGAGGCCGGCCGACAGCGCGCGATCCGCCGCAGGGCAACCTGACCGCCCGGCCGCTGGAGAGGCTACCCTTACCTGGGAGAGACGGTCCAGTCGGGCAATCCCGACCACCAGGCATCCGGGCGGGTGCCGGCCACTATCACGCGTCGGCTGACTGCGCTCACATTCCGCGCCTCGTACAGCCACACGGCAGGGGCATCGCCATCGATCAGCCCGTAAGCCCGGGCGAAGTACGACTTTACAGTCGTGGGGTTGAACGAGCGAGCGCCGCTGTCCACGAGAGCGTCGAATGTGGGGCTCGCGTAACCCGAGAAATTCGCTCCTCTGGGTGGCGCGCTCGCGCTACCCCATGCCTGCAGCACCGCAGACGGACTCGGATCCGTGTGCCACGCATTCAGCACCGCGTCGAAGTCACCCTTGTTCATCCGTTGCACGAAGCTGTTCACTTCCATTGGTTCGATCGTCACCGTGACGCCGAATCGTCGATACGCTTCCTGCAGCAGTGTCGCGTACTTCATTCGTACCGCGCTCGAGGTCGGAACGAGGATCCGGAACGCAACGGGCCCATGCCCGGCAAGAATTTTTGCCGCCGCGGCTGAATCGTAAGGCAATGCCTGCACCCCCTCGCTCAGCTTCAGCGCCCGGGTGACCGGCCCGAGTCCGGGATACGCCAGTGAGTCGAACACGTTCCGCGCGAGCGCGGAACGATCCACAGCCATGCTCAACGCGCGGCGCACGTCCCTGTTGCTGAATGGGGCACGCTTCAGGTTGAAGGCGAGGTACCCGTAGTCCAGGCCGGGAGACACGAGCAGCCGAAGCTTCGGCGCCGCTAGTACCTGCGCAACGGCGGGGCCGCGAACCACTTCGAGGAAGTCTGCCTCTCCCGCCAGGACACGTGTCGTCGCTGCGGACATGTCCGGCGAAACCAGCCACACTACCCGGTCCAGCTTCGCACGACCGCGGTAGTTCTGGCTGTCAGCCACGATCTCGATCCGCGATCCACCTTCCCATTTCGCGAAGCGGAATCGGCCGGAGCCTACTGGATGCCGCGAGAACGACGAAGTGGCCAGCGACTTCGCCCGAATCCCGGCGAGCAGGTGCTCCGGCAGTATGGCGACGTTGTACACAAAATCGAAGAACTGCTCCGGCGAACGCGAGTGATACCAGACGACCGCCGTGCTCGAGTCGCGAACACTCACCGAATCGATGCCGGCAAGATTGGCAGCGATGGGCGAGCCGAGGGCGGAGTCCGTCAGCAGACGGAACGTGAACCGCACATCGCTCGCCGTCACCGGTTTTCCATCGTGCCAGCGTGCGCGTGCATTGATGTGGAACGCCACTGATGAGGAATCGGGTGACCACTGCCACGAGTCGGCGAGGCGCGGAGTGAATCCGTGATCTCCAACGGTATTGAGCGCCGGTCCGATATCCGCCAGGTAGTCGAAGATCTGATCCACGACCTGACGCCCTTGGCCGGTCATCGTCAGCGGCGGCAGGAGATTATCCGCATCGCCGGCCGCCGCGACTACTACGGTTCCACCGGTCCTTGCAGCGACACCAGCGTCATGCGCGCATCCCATCTCTGCAATACACATTAGCCCGAGGAGCGCCGCAGCTGTGCGTGAGCAGTTTGAATGGTCGCGTATTTTCACGCAGCCGCCTGTCTATGGTTGAGTGCCCACGCGAGAAACAGGTCGAACATCTCGGGATCGAAATGACCGGTCGCGTTGTTCTCCGTCATGATCTGGACCGCCTGATCATGATCGAACCCCTTGCGATAGGAGCGCGTCGTCGTCAACGCGTCGTATACGTCCGCGATGCATAGAATTCTGGCGGAGAGCGGAATGGCCTTGCC
>JALYYT010000400.1 GCA_030946285.1 Gemmatimonadota bacterium | reverse complement strand
GTCTGAACTCGTCGATGCGGCGCATCGAGCGAACCTCGTTGCTGTCGCGATCACCGATCACGATACGATCGCGGGAGTGGACGAGGCGGTATCGGCTGGTGCTGCTCTCGGAATACGTGTTGTTCGTGGATGTGAACTGAGCGCGTATGATGGTGATTTCGAGATCCACCTGCTCGCGCTCCACATCAGCGATCCTGGATCATTGCGACCCAGGCTCGAAGGCTTTCAGCGTGAGCGCGTTGAGCGTGGCCATGCAATCGTCGAGCGCCTGTCTCGCGCGGGCGCGCCCGTGAGTATCGACGACGTACTCTCCGAAGCTGCCGGCGCAGCGCTCGGACGTCCACACATTGCTCGTGTCCTGATTCGCGCCGGACACGCGGCCGATCACAGGGAAGCGTTCGATCGGTATCTCGGTGCAGGCCGGCCGGCCTACGTCGCCAAGCCACGCCTCGATGTCGCGGAGGCTATCGGACTTGCGCACGCCGCGGGCGCGCTTGCCGTGTGGGCCCATCCGGGTCGGGACGGAACTCGAGAGCGTCTCGCGCGGCTCGAGTCGCGTGGACTGGACGGTGTCGAGATTCGTCATCCAGGTCACACACCCGCGGATGTCGTGCGCCTGACGAAGCTCGCGGCGGACCTCGATCTCGTTCCCAGTGGCGGTTCCGACTGGCATGGCGCGACAGAGGGCTATCGCACGCTCGGCAACATGCACATTCCGGAAGCGTGGCTGGATCTGCAGGACGTCCGCATCGCCACGCGCGTGGCGTGACATGGCAGCGGCTCTCGATGGACGCGTCGCACTCGTAACCGGAGGCGCACACCGCCTGGGCGGTGCAATCAGCCGAGCGCTCGCTGGCGCCGGAATGAGTGTGGCTGTGCATTATGATTCGTCCGCCGATGCCGCTGACGCGCTTGTCCGTGAACTCGCGGTTGACGGCCGCGAGTCTCGCGCGTACCAGGCCAATCTGATATCGCCCGATGCGCCGGCTGCTCTGGTTGAGTCGGTCGCACGCGATTTCGGACGCATTGACGCGGTCGTCAATTCTGCGGCCGTGATGCTCCGGACGCCTGTCGCGGAAGTCACAGTGGCGGAGTGGGACTCGATGTTCGCACTCAATCTGCGCGCGCCGTTCTTTCTCGCTCAGGCGGCCGCGAGCTGGCTGCGCAAGTCCAGCGGAAGCATCGTCAACATGGCAGACTTGGCGGCGTTCGAAACCTGGCCCGAGTACATCCCGCATGGCATCACCAAGGCGGGCATCGTCCAGATGACCCGCGCACTCGCGCGTTCGCTTGCCCCTGATGTGCGCGTCAACGCGATTGCGCCTGGTGCGGTGCTGCTTCCAGACGCCTGGGATGAGATGACGCGCGCGCACTTCGCATCGACCACGCCGATGCGCCGCATCGGTTCTGCCGCCGACGTGACAGACGCAGTTCTGTATCTGCTGCGGGCCGAATACGTCACTGGCGAGACTCTGGTCGTGGACGGTGGACGCAATGTCCGCACGTGACGAACACGCATACGGCACGATCGTAGTCGTCGGAGGCGGCTGCTACGGGTCATACTACGTCCGGCAGCTCGAGCGCGCCGCTGCGGCGTCGGCGTTGACTTTCGACCGGATCGTCGTCGTGGATCACGATCCCCACTGCATGGTGACGCGCGCTGGAACTACGGCGGAGACGGTCGTCGAGGAGTGGACGGCGTTCTTCGAGAAGTATCTCGGCGCGTCCCCGGTTGACACTCACGACGCGATCGTACCGTCGCCGCTGATGCCGCATCTCATGTACGAATGGCTGAGGGATCGAGCTCGGAATCGCTGGCCCGGCAGAAAAGTCGAGACGCATCCGCTTCCCATGGAGCCGGAGACACCGTGGCGCAGCGCCGCGCCGGACGGAACCTTCTACGCGAGCTACGCGACCTGGACCTGTCCGATCAATTGTGTCGAACCCCGCCTCTGTCCACACACAGGAGGGGAGCGAAGCTGGACGATGCCGGACGCCGCAAACGCCCTCGTCGCCCGGTCTGGCGGAGCGGAAGAGGCGCTCCAGGGGCCGGTTATATTTCACTGTACGCACCGCGCTTTCGGCGTTGGAATGTTCGATACGCGCGACGTGGTGGAAGCCGACCGGCTCGTCCAGAGAGCGGCGGAGCGATCAGCCGCGAGCGTGCTCGTCGGCACGGTCTCGCACTGCCACGGTGCGTTCAACGTCCTGCATGTCGGCGCGGAACCTTCTTAGAAATTCATGGCTCAGACTTTCGAATACGACGTGATAATCGTCGGCGCTGGTCCTGCGGGAATGACCGCGGGCATGTATGCCGGCCGTTCCATGCTGAAGACGGTTGTCATCGAGCGGGGAGCGTCAGGCGGAGAGCTGCTCAACACCGAAGCAATCGAGGACTACCCTGGCTTCGAGCACATCGAGGGCTGGGACCTCGCGCAGCGTTTCGAGAGCCACGCCAAGAAGTTCGGCGCCGAATTCCATCAGGGTGTCGTGCTTGCGGTCCGGAGGCTTCCGGATGGAAAGTTCGAGGCCGAGACGGAATCGGGTGATCTGTATCATGCCCCGACGGCGATCATCACCGCGGGCGGAACCCCGATCAAGCTCGGCATTCCCGGTGAGGTAGAGTATGCGGGGAAGGGCGTGTCCTACTGCGCGATCTGCGATGGCGCGTTCTTCAAGGGACACATCATCGCCGTTGCCGGCGGCGGCGACGCGGCCGTCGAGGAGAGCGACTTTCTCACGCGTTACGCTGAAAAGGTTTATCTGATCCATCGGCGTGACGAGTTGCGCGCGTCGAAGATCCTGCAGAAGCGGCTCTTCGAAAATCCGAAAATTGAAGTCATCTGGGACACGCTCGTCGAGCGCGTCGAAGCAGACGAGCAGGGTTTCGTCCACCGACTCAAGCTGCGTAACGTGAAGACGGGGGAGAACACCGATCTGGCCGCGACCGCGCTGTTCGTTTTCGTCGGCTTTCGACCGAACACGGGTATAATCGAAGGTCACGTCGATCACGACGAGATGGGTTACCTGCTCACCGACACGAACATGGAGACGTCCATCGACGGCCTGTTCGCAGCCGGCGATGTGCGCTCACAACTTACGCGGCAGGTGACGACGGCCGCCGGCGACGGTACCACCGCCGCGATCGCGGCGGAGAAGTATCTCGCTTCACTCCGCGATTCAACCGTCGGGCGCATCGTGGCCACGGGCGGGTACGCGGTGTGAAGCTCTTGTCGCGTACAGTCGGCCCGTTTCACGAGAACTCGTATCTCCTGGTGGACGACACGGCCGGCGACGCCGTGATGATCGATCCGGGCGACCAGCCCGAGGATCTGATTGCGATGGTCGACGCGAGCGGTGCCACGCTGAGGGCCATATGGCTCACGCATGCCCACCTCGATCACATAGGCGCGATCTCGGCGCTGCGCCGACGATACGGCCCGATACCGGTACATCTGCACGCGCTCGATCGCGCCGTGTACTCGACGCAGTCGCTGTTCGCGGAGCAGTATGGCGTCCCGTTCGAACAGCCCGATGACCCAGACGCTGAATTCACTCACGGCGACGTTGCGCGAGTCGGGAGTCTCGCGTTCGATGTCATCCACGCTCCCGGCCACAGCCCCGGTCATGTGATGTTTCTGGGCAACGGCGTGCTGATCGGCGGCGACGTGCTCTTCGCCGGTTCCATCGGCCGGACGGATCTGCCACTTGCCGATCCGTCGCAGATGCAGGAGACGCTGAGCCAGCTGGCGAAGCTTCCGCCTGAAACCGTGGTGTATCCCGGCCACGGTGATCCCACGACGATCGGCGAGGAACTCGCCAGCAACCCATTCCTGAACGGAATCGCAAATGTCAAACGCTACACGAACTGAAAAGGATCCCCTCGGCGAGCTCGAAGTTCCGGCGGATGCGCTTTACGGCGTGCAGACGCTCCGCGCAGTGCAGAACTTTCCCATCAGCGGGATCCGTCCGCTGCCCGCCTTCGTTGACGCTGTCGTTCGCATCAAGCGCGCAGCCGCGCTTACTCACAAGGAAACGGGCAGACTCGAGGCAAGTCTCGCTGCCGCAATCGTAGCGGCCGCGGACGAGGTGCTCGGTGGCCAGTGGCGCGATCAGTTCGTTGTCGACGTGTACCAGGCCGGTGCTGGAACGTCGCACAACATGAACATCAACGAGGTGCTCGCCAATCGCGCCAATGAAATTCTTGGTGCCGAGCGCGGGAAGTACTCGCCTGTTCATCCGAACGATCACGTCAACATGGCACAGTCCACCAACGACGTGATTCCGACTGCCATACGCCTCGGCTGCATTGCGGAGCTGCCACAATTGAATGTCAGTGTGCGCGCGCTCATTTCAGCGCTCGCCGCAAAGGGCAGGGAATTCGACGGAATCGTGAAGGCTGGCCGCACCCATCTTCAGGACGCGATGCCGATACGGCTCGGCCAGGAGCTCACAGCGTACGCCGGCACGCTCGAGCGCGGTCTGAAGCGTGTCAATGAAGCAGCTGACTACCTTCGCGATCTCGGCATCGGCGGAAGCGCGGTGGGAACCGGTGTCAACGTCGAGCCGCGTTACCCTGAGCTCATGGTGAAATACCTGAACGAGAGCATGGGCGGAGATCTGCGCGCTGGGAGAGATCGGATCCAGCTCATGCAGAGCATGGGTGACGCTGCGGCGTTCAGCGCCGCGATGAAGGTTCTTGCGATAGACCTCAGCAAGATTGCCAGCGACCTGCGGCTCATGGTGAGCGGACCGCGCACCGGTCTGGACGAAATCACGCTTCCCGCGGTGCAGCCGGGTTCGTCGATCATGCCGGGCAAGATCAACCCCTCGATCCCGGAGATGGTCAATCAGGTGTGCTTCCAGATCATCGGTCTCGACGCGTGTGTCGCGGCGGCTGCGGAACATGGCCAATTGGAGCTGAACGTGATGATGCCCGTGATCGCATACAACATTCTCCTCGCCGAACACATACTCGGCACCTCGTCGCGGACACTGGCGGAGAAGTGCGTCGTGGGTATAGAGGCGAACGCCGAGCAGTGTGCGTACTGGGTCGAGCGGTCCGCGGCTCTCGCGACCGCACTCGCGCCGCAGATCGGATATGCCAAAGCCGCCGACATCAGCAAGCGGTCGGTAAAGGAGGGCGTGCTTATCCGCGATCTCGTTAAGCGCGAGCACGTCCTGTCGGACGCGGAAATCGATGACGTGCTCGACCTCAAGCGGATGACCGAGATCGGGGTTCCGGGCACGCACTGAGCGCGCTCGGAATACTTGG
>JALYYT010000354.1 GCA_030946285.1 Gemmatimonadota bacterium | reverse complement strand
TTGTCCGGCTTCAGATCGCGATGCACGATGTTCTGACAGTGCGCCGCGTCCACCGCGGCCGCAATCTGGATCACGATCACCGACGCCTCGGCGGGCTCCAGGTGTCCCTTGCTCTTTACGTATTTCTCGAGCAGCTCACCGGGTGCCCACTCGATGGAGAGGAATGGCACACCGCCTTCGGCTTCGCCCGTTTCGATCGTGCGCACGACGTTTCCATGCTCGACCCTGGCGCCGAACTTTGCTTCGCGAATGAAACGCGCGACCGCTGTCGGATCCTGCCTGAGCCGTTCCCGGAGTATTTTCAGCGCGACGCGACCGTGCTCGGCATGATGAGCCTGATAAACGGCCGACGTTCCGCCCTCGCCGACCTCGCGGTCGATCGCGTATCCCGCGATCGTCGTTCCCACCAGATTCTCTCGTGGCACTCGGCGAACCTAACGCGAATTCGCCGGCGGGGACAGGGGTTTCGGGGTATATAATTCGTCAGACTTGCATGATGAATTCGCGACTCCAACCATGGACCCGCACATGACAGTGATGTCGCCCAAATGGCTCAAGCTTGCCGGTGTGATCCTTCTGGCAGGCTGTGCATCCGGCAGCGGGACAGCCAGATCAGGCCAGGATCCTCTCCGGCCTATCGGGGCTGAACGCTCGAATACGGGGTCGGATTCCAGCGAGTTTGCGACGATCTACACCAGGATGGGGCTGGCGGCCTCCGGTGCGCCTCTGTTCTTCGTTGGTGATGCGGCCTACTTCGCCACTGGGACTCCGGACACAACCATAGTCGTCGTCGGACTGTCACTACCCAATCGCGGACTGGTCTTCAAGCGCAACCAGGGGGTCTACGACGCGGGGTATCAGGTTGACCTCTCGCTCTCGAACGCTGCGGGTATCGTGAGACAGGCAAGCGATACGGAGCAGGTTCGTGTAACGACGTTCAAGGAGACCTCGCGAACGGACGAGAGCGTGATCTATCGCAGGGCTTTCAGGATTCCGCCCGGCAGCTACGCACTCAACTACGCTGTGCGCGACGATAGCGGTCACCGCGGTGCAGAGCGAAGAATGGCGATAGATGTACCGCGGCTGGGGGTGTCCGGGCTATCCACGATCGAGCCGGTGTACGACGCCCGAACTCGTGTCCGTCTCGATTCGGCGCCGGTGTACCTTCCCGCACCTCGCGCTTCGTACGTCTTCGGAGTTGACGACTCTGCGGCGATATACGTCGAGTCGTACAATCCGCGCGCTCCAATCTCGGTGCAGCTTCACACGCCGGACGGTCAGACGGCGTGGCAGGGGAATGTGACTCTCACGGAGCACGGCCCCAGACTGGCGTCCGGGATAGTGCAGGTACCCCTCGCGCACGCTGATGTTGGGATAGGAACGATCGTGGTCGCCCAGCAAGGTGCGCCGGCGGCTATCGGGACGCGAATATTCATCGGGTTCGGTCCGGACCTGCCCGTGCTTTCCTTCAGGGACATGCTGGGTTATCTGCGGTATTTTCGCGCGCGAAAGATGTTGCAGCCACTTTACAGCGCCAAGCCGGAGGAGCGAGGCACACTATGGCGGCAGTTCCTCCAGGCCACGGATCCCAATCCCAGCACGCCGCAGAACGAAGCGCTCGATGATTATTTCAACCGGATCCGTGACGCGAACGCGCTCTTTGAAACGGATTCACCTCGCGGCTGGCTTTCGGATCGCGGAATGGTATTCGTGACTCTGGGAGCACCGACGAATGCCTACGAAGACTACGGTTCCATGTACATGGGTGACATCGTCTCGCAGGGGCAGCTCACGACGCGGGTGCGTATTCTTGTTTGGGAGTACACACAGTATCAGGCACGCATCATCTTTTTCGATCCGAACGACACCAGGCAGTGGCGGATGACTCGACCGAGCATGGGCGTGTTCCAATCACTTCTCGCACGCGTGACCAATCAGTAATGGACGTCGATCTACCCAAATCACCACGACTGTTTCTCGTTGACGGCTATGCGCTGATCTATCGCGCTTTCTTCGCTCTCATCTCTCGGCCTCTCACCACCGGTCGAGGCGAGAACACCTCGGCGGCATGGGGTATAGCGAATTTCCTCCAGCGACTCCTTAGCACGCATCGCCCCGAGTACCTGGGCTGGGTTCATGATTCCGGGTTATCCTTTCGCCACGAACGCTATCCCGCGTACAAGGCCACGCGGGAAAAGCTGACGGAGGAGCTGCAGTCGGATTTCGATCGCGGAATGGAGCGCGTTTCCTCCCTTCTCGCAGCGTACAACATTCCCATCTTGGCGCTCGACGGTTACGAAGCCGATGACGTTATCGGAACGCTCGTGAAGAAGTCCGTGGACGCCGGTATCAATGTCGTGGTCATTTCAGGCGACAAGGACTTTCAGCAGCTCGTACGTCCTGGAGTATGGCTGCTCAATCCCGGACGTGGTGGTCCGGCGAGTGTGGATGAACAC
>JALYYT010000351.1 GCA_030946285.1 Gemmatimonadota bacterium | reverse complement strand
GTGTCGCGCGGAGATTCTTCTCGAGCGGAGAGGGTGATTCGCTGAGTGGCTTCAACGGACGCGACTACAGTGCTCCGGCCCAGGTGCGCGTCCGGATTCGCAATGCAAATGCGACGACGTCGGCGGGACCCGTGATGCTGCTAAACAACCCGTTCACGACGTTCGCGAGTCTGGTATCGATGGGCGACGACATCGCGGCGATGCCGGCGCGCCGTTTCCCAATCGATGCGTCGAAGATATTCGGCAGGCGAACGGTGGTGGCGGAATTCCGCCTCACACTCCCCACAGGATGGATTGCCCGCATTCCCACCGGAGTAAGTGCGTCGAGCGTATTCGGCAGCTACGTCACGACGTATGCGCAGAACGGACGCGAGCTCGTCATGACCCGGCGTCTGGTGGGCGGTACGGGGATATTCATGCCCGGCAGGGTCGGCGAGCTGGTCACGTGGCTGCGCGCGATCGGGCACGATGATGTAAAGCTCATCGTGCTGGAGAAGCCGGCCAAGTCCTAGTTGTGTGCCGCGGCCGGCGAATCCGGTGACGAAGTGACCGATGCACCTTCTGCTTTAAGCGGAGCCACGAAGTTGAAGCTGTCCAGTGACAGCTTGCCAACGGTGCCGAGTGACGGGTCGACGTCGTAGCGTGTGACGGAGCAGTTGGCGACTTCGGATTCACGGTCGATCTTCAGGATCTCCGCCTCGGTGAGATCCTCCACGATGTAGCGCATGCAGAGCACCACGACCGAGTGAGCGACGACGAGGACGCGTTCGCCGTGGTATTCTCGGCACATCATCTCGAAAGCGCTGCGGAGTCGGAGGATCACATCGCACCAGCTCTCGCCGCCGGGCGGGCGGTGGTAGAACTTTCCGAGTGACGCGCGGAAGGCAGCCTGTTCGGGGAATCGTTCCTGGATCCCGAATCTCGTGAGGCCATCGAGGATGCCGAATTCCTTCTCGCGAAAGCGCTCATCCACCACGAGGCTTGCCGCTTCGCTCGCGTAATCGAAATCGCCGAGCTTGCGAACGATTTCGGTGGTCTGTCGGGCGCGGACGTACGGCGACGATATGACTACTGTGGGCCTCTCGTCAGAGGGGAGCGCCGAGAACCAGTGGCCGAGTGCGGTGGCCTGGCGCACGCCCAGATCGGACAGGGGTACGTCCACATCCCTGGTGGTCGTGCCGATGGTGAGCGCGTGGGCCGCGTTGGCCACATCGCGCGCGACGTTACCGGAGGATTCTCCGTGACGGACTATGAACAGATTTTCCGGCCAGATGGCCCGGTCGGTGCTCATCGAGGCTGATTCAGGTTTGGAGGAAGAATGAGACATGAGGTGTCTATATTACGCGGAAACCACTGATTGTCATGCGCATACCCATAGAAACATTCCGGCTCGAGAACGGGCTTCTGGTCACCCTTTCGGAGGATCACACCGCCCCGATAGTGGCGGTGAACCTCTGGTATCATGTAGGATCGGCCAACGAGCGGGCCGGCCGCACAGGATTTGCCCATCTCTTCGAGCACATGCTGTTCCAGGGCTCGGAGCACGTGGAGGCAAACGAGCATTTCGAGCTGGTCCAGCGCGCTGGCGGGACGCTGAACGGATCGACGTGGCTGGACCGGACCAATTACTTCGAGACCGTGCCGTCGAACCAGCTCGCGCTCGCGCTGTGGCTCGAAGCCGATCGAATGGGCGCGCTGCTGCCGGCCATGACGCAGCAGAAGCTCGACACTCAGCGTGACGTGGTGTCGAACGAGCGACGCTGGTCGGTGGACAACCAGCCGTACGGAACGTGGTGGGAAAAACTTCCCGCGATGACGTACCCTGATCCGCATCCATTCCATCATTCGCTGATCGGATCCTTCGAGGATCTGAAAGCGGCGTCGCTCTCGGACATCGAGCATTTCTTCGCGACCTACTACACGCCGGACAATGCAGTTCTCACGATCGCGGGGGATTTCGATCCACGTGAAGCGCGGGATCTGGTGAGCCGGTACTTCGGCTCGATTCCGCGCGGAAAGGGCAAGCCACCGCTACCCGACATGTCGCTTCCCGCGACGTTTGGTGGAACGCTGCGTGAGGTGGTGAAGGATGACGTGAGTCTGCCACGCCTGTATCTGGCTTTCAGATCACCGCCGTTCGGCAGCAGCGAGTTCTACGCCGCATCAGTCGCGGCGGCGATACTCGGCATGCGCAAAGGAAGCAGACTGATGCGGAATCTGGTGCGGGAGCTGGAAGTCGCGACGGACGCGAGCGCATTCACATTCGATCTGCCGAAGGGCGCGGACATACTGGTCGTGGATGTGACTGCTCGGCCGGGTGTCTCACCGGAGCAGCTCGAAGCAGCAGTCGTGAAGGAGATAGACCGTATGCGCACCGGCGGCGTCGCGAAGAGCGAAGTGGACCGCGCGATCGCGCTCATCGGGACCGATTTCGTAGCATCCATGCAGATGGCATCGGAGCGCGCGGATCAGTTGGCGCGTTTCGCGACGTACTTCGACGATCCCTCGTTCATCAACGACCAGATGAGCAGGTACAGATCAGTTACGGTAGAAGACGTGAACAAGTTTGCAGCGGCGCGACTGGGCGAGGACAATCGGGCGTTCCTGATGTACGTACCGCAGGACGAAGATGAATCGGGCTCGAGCGACGACGCGGAATCCGGCGCGGAA
>JALYYT010000398.1 GCA_030946285.1 Gemmatimonadota bacterium | reverse complement strand
CTTGTTTGCACTCTCGATAGTGGCGTGCAGCAGACCCGCACCTGCTCGGTCGAGCGGCTTCAAGGTGGCGCTGGTCACCACCGGATCGATCTCGGATCAGGGCTGGAACGCTGGCGCATACCGTGGCCTCCTCGCGATCAAAGACTCGCTCGGCGCGCAGATCTCCAACGTGCAGACACAGACACCGACCGCGATTGACGAGAACTTCCAGCAGTACGGCGCGCAGGGATACAACCTCGTCTTTGGACACGGCTTCGAATATCAGGACCCTGCGATTCGTGTCGCGAAATCGTTTCCGAAAACCGACTTCGTCACGACTTCCGGAACGAGGACTGGCCCAAATGTGGGGGGAGTGTATTTCAGGTTCTCCGCAGGCGCATACCTCGCCGGAATCGTCGCGGGCGCCGCTTCACGCAGCGGAGTTCTAGGCGCGATCGGAGGTACGCAGCTACCGCCTGTCGTAGCCGCATTCAAGGCGTTCGAAGCGGGCGCACGCTCCGTCAACCCGAACGTGAAAGTGTTGACGTCCTACGTGGGCAACTGGGACGACGCGAGTGCGGCGAAGGAGCAGGCGCTCGCGCAGATCGCGCGCGGAGCAGATGTGATCTTTCAGGACGCCGACGCAGCCGGTCTTGGGGCGTTTCAGGCAGTGCGCCAGAACAAGGGTACGCGAATCATCGGATCCAACTCGGACCAGAACAGGGTTGCACCCGAAGTCACGCTTGGCAGCGTCGTGATCGATCTTCCACGTGCGATGATGATGATTGCGCGCGACGTCAAGAACGGAAAGTTCACGGGTCACGTGTATCGGCTTGGCGAGACCGACGGGGTAGTCCGCTGGGTTCCAAACCCGGGGCTCGAAGCGGAGATATCGCCGGCAACGCTCGCGCGCCTCAAGGCGGCGAAGGCCGCGATCGAGGCAAAGACACTCGAGGTTCCCGAATGACAACGACGTCGCTTGTGGTCCAGTACCTGGATGACCTGCTCGACACCGCCAACGTTCCCGACTATCCGAACGCGGTGAATGGTCTGGAGCTGGCCAACAGCGGATCGGTGATGCGTGTAGCGGCCGCAGTGGACTTTTCGCTGCGTACGGTGCAGGCAGCCGCACTCGACGGCGCGACGATGCTGCTGGTTCACCACGGGATGTTCTGGGGCGGTGTTCAGCCGATCACCGGCACTGCACACGAAAGACTGCGGACCCTGATATCGAATGACATTGCCGTCTATGCGTCCCACCTGCCGCTGGACAGACATGCGCTCTATGGAAACAACGCCCTGCTGGCGGCAGAGCTGGGGCTGGAGCCGTCGGGTGAGTTCGCGCGGTTCAGGACCATCTATATAGGTGTCGCAGGTACCGCAGATGTGACGACGACAGAGCTCGTGAAACGCGCGGACGCATTCGCCCGAAGACACGGTGGCAGCGTGCGCACGACCCCGATCTCACCAGAACGCAGGACAACGTCCTGGGCGATCTGCACCGGCGCCGGCGCCAGCACTGAAACGCTCGCCGAGGCGAGGGAGCGCGGGATAGATACGCTGATAGTGGGGGAGGGGCCGCACCATAGTGCTGTGGATGCGGACGAGAGCGGAATCGCCGTGATCTATGCGGGACACTACGCGACGGAGACGCTGGGCGTTTGCGCACTCGCCGCGCACGTCTCGGACCGGTTCGGCGTTCCGTGGACATTCATCGAGGCGCCGACAGGCCTCTGACGTCATGAACGACGTCGCGCTGGAGCTGGCGTCGGTCACCAAACGCTTCGGTCGAGTGACGGCGCTGAACTCTGCGTCGCTGACAGCGCGGCGCGGAACCGTGCACGCACTGCTCGGAGAGAACGGGGCGGGCAAGACCACTCTCATGCGGATCGCGTTCGGGATGTTGCGCCCGGACAGCGGAACGATATCAGTGGATGGGACGAGATACACCTTCGGTTCGGCGAGGGATGCCATTGCCGCGGGAATAGGGATGGTGCATCAGCACTTCACCCTCGTACCGGCAATGACAGTCGCGGAAAACATCTCTCTGGGCGGGCGTGGCTCGTTCAGTCCTTCGCTCGCGCGCAACGCGTTGCTGGAGCTTGCTTCCAGGACTGGGCTTCCCGTGGACCCCGATGCGCGCGTCGAGGATCTGCCGGTGGGAGCGCAGCAGCGTGTCGAGATACTGAAGGCTCTGTCGCGCTCGAGCCGGGTTCTTATTCTCGACGAACCAACAGCGGTGCTCACTCCCACTGAAGCACGCGAGCTGTTGCAGAAGGCGCGTGCTCTGGTACTCGACGGAGGCACGGCGATACTCATCACGCACAAGTTGCGGGATGCACTGGAGTTCGCCGATGACATAACCGTTCTCCGTCGCGGAGAGAATGTCTGGACCGGTGCCGCCGCTGACGCCACGGAAGAGAGTCTCGTGTCGGCGATGATTGGGAACGAGCGCGCTATCAAGGGCGATGGCGCGCCCGACTCACGCGGTCATCGCGGCGAAGTGGCGATGACGCTGAACGATGCAACCGTAATTGACGCAGCCGGGATCACTCGGCTGAGATCCGCGAATCTTTCAATTCATGCTGGAGAGATCGTCGGTGTCGCGGCAGTGGAAGGAAATGGACAGCGCGAACTGCTGCGCCTGCTGGCCGGACGAACGGTGGCGAGCAGCGGGGAGGTAACGATTCCGCGCGTCGTTGGATTCATCCCGGAGGACAGGCAGCGTGACGCACTGATTCAGGAGTACAGTCTCACGGACAACATCGCGCTTCTGGGAGCGGGTGTCAGACGCGGTGTGATGCCATGGGCAGAGCTGCGCGAGTACACCAGAGAGATCATCACAACTTTCGACGTGCGCTCGCCGAGGGAAGAGTCGCGCATGGCGTCGCTGTCCGGTGGCAATCAGCAGAAGCTGGTGGTGGGGAGAGAAATGCGCGGCTCGAGAAACGCGCTGGTCGCGGAGAACCCGACGCGCGGGCTCGATGTTCAGGCTACCGCGGAAGTACACGACCGATTGCGCGCGGCGAGGGACGCGGGCATGGCGGTCGTCGTTTACTCGTCTGACCTGGATGAAGTGCTCGCGATCGCTGACAGAATGATCGTTGTACACGATGGGCAGGTCGTTGAAGTACCGCTCGACTTCGATACCGCAGGCCGTGCCATGCTTGGTATCAAAGAGTCATGAACCCCACGACCGCATTCGCGATTGACGCACTTGTTCACGCGACGCCGCTGATCATCGCCGGACTGGCTGTTGCTCTCGCGTTCAGGGCCGGGATCTGGAACATCGGAGCCGACGGTCAACTCATCGCTGGTGCGGCGGCGGCGGCGTGGGTCGGTGTGAGAGTGTCGCCCGCGATCGGCGTCGCTGCGCTGCCGTTGGCTCTGTTCGCCGGAGCAGCAGCCGGGGCAATGTGGGCGGCGATAGCGGCGTGGCTGCGATCGAGGTTCGGCGTGCTGGAAGTGATCAGCACGATCATGCTCAATTTCATCGCGACATACAGCGTTTCATATCTCGTACGCGGACCGCTGCAGGAACCGACGCATGTATATCCTCAGACGAGCAGCATTGTCCCCGGGGCGGAGTTGCCGACGCTGCTTTCCGGAACGAGGCTGCACTGGGGATTCGTCATCGCCGTCGCTCTGGCGTTGATGGCATGGTGGGTGATGAAGTACACAGCGTATGGTTTTCGTGTAAGAGCGAGCGGCGCCAATCCATTCGCGGCGAGAAGCGCGGGACTCATATCGGTGTCACGCGTCACCAGTTCCGCGTTCGTGCTGAGTGGAGCGATCGCGGGACTCGCCGGCGGAATAGAGATCACCGGAGTTACCTTCGCGCTGTACGAGAACATCTCTCCGGGATACGGCTACACCGCGATCGCTGTCGCGCTGCTCGCCGGACTGAATCCACTCGGAGTGATTGCGACCGGAATCCTCTTTGGCGGCCTCGAGACGGCCGCAGGAACGCTGCAGCGAAATGCCGGAATACCGGCGACTACGGCTTCAGTGATCGAGGCACTGGTGATTCTGGGCGTGATTGCCGCTGTACAGATTCGCGGTCGTATACAGTCTAGCGTGACTTCGTGACCGGGGCCGAAGCATTTCTCGAGGGGGTCGTTCGGACCGCGACACCACTGGCCATTGCGGCGCTGGGAGAGACGGTCACCGAGCGAAGCGGCATCATCAACATCGGACTTGAAGGCAGCATCATCGCCGGCGCACTGGGCGCCGTGGTCGGAGCGACACACACCGGTGTACTCGGCGGATATGCATTCGGCGCACTCTGCGGTTGTGTGATGGCCGCGATCTTCGCGCTTTTCGCCGTGGTGCTGCGCGCCGATCAGATCATTTCCGGAACCGCCGTCACCCTGCTTGGGCTGGGCGTTACGGGGACACTGTATCGTATCCTGTTCGGGGCCGCGGGTGCGGCGCTCAACACGCCGACCTCGGATCCGCTGGTGGTTCCGGTGCTGTCGGACATTCCCGGTATCGGCCGGCCGCTGTTTGCACAACCACCCATCACGTACGCCTTGTACGTAGCGGTTCCACTTGTGGCGTGGTGGATGTACAGAACGCATGCGGGGCTTGGCCTTCGGGCGGCTGGAGAGAATCCGGCCGCAGCAGCAGCCGCTGGAATTCGGGTGCGACGGGTGCAGTTCTTCGCGGTGCTTTTCGGTGGGATTCTGGGCGGAGTCAGTGGGGCGACACTTGTGCTCGCCCAGGCTGGCACGTTCGTGGAAGGAATGTCAGCGGGCC
>JALYYT010000396.1 GCA_030946285.1 Gemmatimonadota bacterium | reverse complement strand
AGCCGATTCCGTCCATGTGTCCGCCGACGATGTACATCTCATCGGGGTGCGTCGTGCCGACCTTGGTGCAGTAAACCTCCTGACGCTCACCCGGCACCGACGGCGGAGTATCCAGCGCGCGCAGTCTTGCATCCGGCTGCAGCATGGAATCGGTATTCACACCCGTGGAATTGATTTTCCCACGCATGATGGATCCACCCGGGCCGTGCGTATTCAGGGCGGCACGCGCACGCATCTGCGCCACTTGCTCCGGTGAGAGCGGCGGGCGCGGCGGCGGAGGCTGGAAGTCGTACGTGATGCGCTCCGTAGGTGTGCAGCCGTAGCTCCGGAGCTGTGCCTCGATCCAGTCTACAGCCGCTCGATTGCGCGCGGTTCCCTGGCGTCTGTCACCGAACTGCGTGAGTCCCTTGATGTTCGCCTTGTATTGATCGAGATCCAGTCGCGATACCATGACCTTGATCGGATCGGGCGCCGAGTCCGCGTTTGTCGCCGATTGCGCGAGCAGTGGCAGGGCCGCGAACGATAGTAGCGATCCGAAAATGAGCGAGCGGTTCATGGGCATGCGAGTATCCGTGGTTTGGTGGCGTGGCGCGCCGGTGTTGAGCGTCCGGTTCCCAAAGCTTACGCGTCGCGCGCGCAATTCGCTATGTGATTTCCCGTATGATTCCGTGCTCAACCCCTGCGCACCGAGCCCGTCGCCGAATCGCGGCTTGCTCAGACGTCCCTGGACGCGCCCATCATCTCGCGGAACGCGTGCGTCGTCGCGCTCGGAGAGCGGCCAGCGAGTCTCAGCTCGCTCAACGGACGGAGCACCGTCATCCCGCTCATTTTCAGCACGGCGATGTATCCCAGCGCAAGCTGATCCGCTGCCGCGGCACGCGATACGAGTGCCAGGCCGAGTCCGGCCGCGACCGCCTGCTTGATCGCTTCTGTGCTGCCGAGCTGGAGTCCCGAAGCCGGATGTAACCCGTGCTCGGCGAGCGCGGCCTCGGCGACGACGCGCGTGCCTGACCCCGGCTCTCGCAGAATGAAAGGCTCGTCCTTCAGATCTTCCACCTTCACACTCCGCTTTCGCACCAGGCGGTGTGTCGCCGGCGCGATGACGACCAGCTCGTCCTGCCGCCAGGGGATCGCCGAGATGCGCTCGTGGTGGACCGGTCCCTCGACGAGAGCGATGTCGAGCCGGCCTTCGAGGAGTCGCCGCGCTACTGCGCGGGTGTTCGCGCTCAGAACGCGCAGTGTCACTCCCGGATACCGAATGTGAAAGCGGGCAAGCATTTCCGGCAGGAAGTAGGTCGCGATCGTCGTGCTCGCACCCACCCGCAGCACACCGCGCTCGAGGCCGCGTAGCGATCCAAGTTCTTCCTCCGCCATCCGCTCGACGCCGAACAGCTCGTTCGCGCGGGCGAGCAGCAGCGTGCCGGCGTCGGTGAGCCTCGGCGTCCGGGCCGCGCGATCGAAAAGAGACAGTCCCACCACTCGCTCGAGTTCGCGGACCGACTTCGATACCGCCGGCTGGCTCAGGCGCAGCGCGACCGCAGCGCGAGAGAATCCCCCGTTCTCCGCGACAGCCGTGAAAACTCGCAGATGATGCAGGTTGAGAGACATACCTTGAAGGAATGATAATATGACTTTAATGTCTTTGCTTCATACATCCTGAATCGCTACGGTTCGTGGAAGCCCCGCCGCCGGGACCAACTCTCTTGCCGATCCCATGACCGCCGTCTCCAGCTCGACAAGCAGCTCCGCATGGTCGGTCCCGCCCGCTCTCGCGGGCCGGCTCCCTGGCATCGCGCTCGCTACCGGAGTGGGCATCGTGTCAGTCGGTATCGCCGCAGTCGAGGAACGGATCTTCGGCCACCCCATCATTGAGGGCCTCGTCGTCGCGATCCTGCTCGGCATGCTGCTCCGAACCGTCTGGACACCGCCGCAGGCCATGGAATCAGGAATCTCGTTCGCCGCGAAAGAGGTTCTCGAAGTTGCGATATTCCTGCTCGGAGCTTCCGTTGACCTGCCGTTGCTGCTGCGCGCCGGACCGTCGCTGGCCGTCGGCATCGTGCTGCTCGTCATCGTTGGTA
>JALYYT010000240.1 GCA_030946285.1 Gemmatimonadota bacterium | reverse complement strand
CTCCCGCCGGGTCCGCCTGTTGGCCCTTTGGCCCAGGTTGGCGCGAACGGTGCATCAAACGCCGGTATACTGCCGCACGACAGTGCACCCGATACCGCGAGAATGAACCATGCCGCACTCCGACATTCAGACTTACCTGAGCGATCACCTTGCAGGAGCCTCGGGTGCAATCGCGTTGATGGAACACGTGGAAAAAGCTTTTGGAGAGAACGTTGCGGGGGTCATCCGCGCCGTTCGCCTGGATGTATCTGACGACAGGGACACACTTGTTCGCATTGCCTCGGCCCTCAGTGTACACGAGAGCGCACCACGGAAGTTGTCGGGTTGGCTCGGCGAGAAGCTAACCGAGATCAAGTTGGCGCTGGATGGCGGCGAGTGCGGACCGCTCAACCTGCTGGAATCGCTCGAGGCAATTGGGATGGGGATCGGCGGAAAGCTCGCGCTCTGGGAGGGCCTCGAACATGCGGGCGTCTCCGATGACCGCCTCCGTGCGGCCGATTACCAACGCTTGGCGGAGCGTGCGCGCGATCAGCGAAAGCGCATTGAACGGCTCAGACTCGAGACCGTTCGCGCCGTGTTTGCCTGATCGCAGAACTGTCGCGAGCCTATTCGTTCCTGAAGGCGTCGAGTGAGATCTTCAGATCGCGCGTAAGCTCGGCGTCACCGGAAACGAGCGTCTTCCATGACAGGCTTCGTCGCGTCCGTTTTCCCTTCGCGGCAATCGCCACGCCGTCAGCTGACACAATCACCGTATACGGCTCGCCTTCGATTTCGACTTCCCGCTTCAGTGGCTTGTCGAGTTTCGCAGTCATTTTCAGAAACATGTGAAATGTCCGCCACGAGAACTCCGCATGAAACGTGCGCGACTCCCGAGCTGTTTGTTCTCCCGTTCCATCAGGACAGTCGGTAGCTTATTCGGGTCGGCGAGGCCCCGAAGAGCTGAGCTTGGCCCCGCGCCAACCATGCTCATCATTGGAGGACGCGTGATACTGGATGAGGTTGATACGCCTGCTGCGGTCGTCGATCTGGATCGCCTCGAGCGTAATCTCGACCGGGCCGCGAGTTACGCGGCCGAGCACCGCCTCGCGCTGCGCCCCCACGTCAAGACGCACAAATCGCTTTTCGTCGCAACTGCGCAACTTCGCCATGGTGCACGAGGCCTCACCTGCGCGACACCGCACGAGACGCAGGTAATGTCTGTCATTTGCGATGACCTCCTCAACGCCTTTCCCCCCGTCGGTGCGGGACGTGCGCGGAGACTGATGTCGCTCAACTCGCGAATTCGGCTGGCGGTAGCACTCGATTCCATGGAAGCGGTGGACATCCTGCAGGCCGCAGCGACCAGTGCCGGCAGACAAGTCGGGGTTTACATCGAGCTGGACGTCGGAATGCGTCGCGTCGGGCTGGCCGATCCAGCACGCGTAGTGAAGCTCGCGAAATACGTTACATCACAACGCTCGCTCGATTTCGCCGGGATTGCGCTCTACCCCGGACACATTCGCTGCACTTCAGCAGAACAGGATTCCGCGCTCAACGCACTCCGAACGAACCTCTCTCTCACACTCGACGCGCTCGATCGCTCGGGACTCACTCCGCCGGTCGTGAGTGCCGGCTCGACGCCGACCCTCTGGCGGACGCACGAACTGCCACGGATCACGGAGATTCGCCCGGGCTCCTACGTCTACAACGATCGCACCATCGCGAGCATGGGCGCCTGCGGCTGGGATGATTGTGCAATGACCGTGCTCTCCACCGTCGTCTCTACGAGCGTTGCGGGACAGGCAGTCATCGACGCAGGGTCAAAGGCACTAGGCCGCGAGCCGATGAGCGGCGCTCCTGAAGAAGGGTTCGGCCAGTTGCTGGAGTTTCCCGAGGTGCGCGTTGTGCGGATGTCCGAAGAGCACGGCATTCTCGACCTTGCGAATACAACGTGGCGCCCCCGAATCGGAGAGCGAGTGCGCGTCATACCGAATCACGTTTGCGTCGCGGTGAGCCTGTTCGACATCACTTACGGTATTCGCGACGAACTGGTGGAGAATACGTGGAGAATAGACGCGCGAGGCCGCGGGCAGGAACCCATCCCTGCGAGATTGTCAGCGTTGGAGTGACTTCATGCGCGGCGCCTGCCGGGCTCCGGTATCACGACGGGTAGTGTGAGTATGAACGTCGAGCCGTCTCCGACGCGGCTTTCCACAGTGAGTTCCCCGCCCTGCCGCCGCGCGAGGTCCCGGCTTATTGCGAGGCCGAGGCCGACCCCCTCGCCGGGCTGATTCAATCGGCGGCCGAGCTGGACGAACGGCTGCCATATGGAATCCACCCGATCGGGTGGAATACCGCCGCCGGTATCGGTAACGCTAACTTCGGCGAATCGAGTTACGTCATCGCCGGCAGCGGAAACTACACCGCATGCAACACGGATAGTGCCGCGCGGCGACGTATACTTCATCGCGTTCGACAGAAGGTTGAGGACGATCTGCTGCAGGCGTTGCGGGTCGGCGCGGACAACGACTCCGCATGAACCCGCATTGAAGGAATACTCGATTCCCTTCGCCTCTATCTGCGGAAGGATCATGACCTCCGCTTCGCGCAGACTCGCGTGCAGGTCCACATCGGCGATCCTGAGATCCGCACGACCAGCGCCGAGACGCGCATAGTCCAGAACGTCGGTGATGAGCCGCAGCAGGTGCGCCTGGCTCGCCTTGATGCGCTTGAGATCTCCCGTCTGCTCCGCCGTCACCGGACCTCGCAGACCCATCTCGAGCAACTCCACGTAACCCGCTATCGCATTGAGCGGAGTACGCAGCTCATGGCTCATCGCCGCGAGGAACGAGGTCTTGCTGGTATCCGCCTGAATCGCGGCATCACGCGCTGCCTCGGCTTCCTTGAGTGCCGCCTCGGCCACCAGACGTGCCGTTCGCTCGGCCTCGTACAGTCGAACGTTCTCCGCGAGCAGCACCGATCGCTCGAGCTGCTTCGCCAACCGCGCGTTTTCCAGCGGAGCGGCGACCTGATCCGCGAGGGCTGAGAGCACCCACTCGTCGTCCTCTGTCGGCACGGCGCCGTCGGGTCTGACTGTCGCGAGCAGGCCGACGACTCTCCCGCGGGATACCAGCGGGACGCCGATGAAACCACGAGCGAGCTGGCTTCCCAGAATTCCGCGCAGCCTGCTCACCAGGGATTCAGTCGCGGGATGTTGAAATCGTTCGACCGTCGCCGGTTCGACACCGTGCGATGCGCACACTCTCAACAGACCGGCCTCATCGGTCAGCATCAGGACAGCGCGCTGCGCACCGAGCAGCGTCGCCGCCTGCTCGACCGCCATCGCGAGAATCTCGTCGAGTGACAGCGCGTCAGTGAATGCGCGACTCAGCTTCGTCAGCTGATGCGCGCGCTCAGGCCGCAGGTTCATCTCGCCGGAATCCACTATCTCTTCCGAAACACCCATGACGAGCGCCGCGCTATCCGGATGACGCAATACCTACAGAACATGAACGCCATCGGGACGGATCTCCATTGCATGTGACACAGGGTCGTGACTGCTGTTGCGTGTCTTGATCACCCTGATGGTCCTGTCAACCGCTGGCCGCTCGCTTCGCGCGAGCAGCAGGACGTTGTCCGACATGTAGCTCCAGCGCTGCTCGTCGTCGCGTCCCGTTACAGCGTCGGCGGGTGATTCCAGATTCAGCATCGTCGTGACGTTGCGGACGACGAAATGCTGGACCAGCGAGTAAAGGAAATCGTGCAACCGCTGCGGATCGCTCGCGGCTGTCATAAGGTCACCAACGGCATCGACCACGACACGAGCGACCCCAGCCGTCTCGATGAAATTGAAGATCTCGATTATCACGCTGTCTATCTGCAATTCGACTGGCGACGCGTACAGGTGATGAAAACCCCTCGCTTCCGTTTCGCCGATCTCAGCCCCTAAAGCGCGCATCATCCGATGTACCTGGGCCGGATTCTCCTGAAAGTTCACGAAGAGCGATGGCTCACCATTGCGGATGCCTTCCAGTGCGAACTGAAGGCCCATCGTTGACTTGCCGGAACCGGTTGGCCCGACAACGAGCGTTGTGCTCCCGCGCCACACTCCGCCACCGATGATCGCGTCCAGCCCGTCAATGCCCGTGGCTGTTCGTTCCAGTCGCGGCGTGTAGGTCTCGAAGCTCGGTGTCACAAGCCGCGGGAATACTTTCAGGCCATTGCTGGTGATGCGGAACGCGTGTTGACCCTCGCGATAGCCGCTTCCACGCAACTTGAGGACACGGAGATATCGGTCGTCGCGCGCGCCGAGGGGGTTTCGCTCCAGCTGGAGGATGGAGTCTGCCACGGCGAACTCGGGGTATGACTCGATGTTCTCCAGTGTGTACTCCCCCAGCAGGAACGTCGTCACATCGTACGCGGCGAGCACCCCCGCAAGCTCCGCGACCATGCGTCGCATTTCCATTCCGCTTTCGGCCAGATCGTGGACGGCCTTGAACGAGTCGATGACGATGATTGCAGGCGACAGCGTCTTGATGGCGTCACGGATTCGGGGTACCAGCATCGCGGGCCCGTGGGCGGACAACTCTGCCCCCAGATCCTCGTAGATCACGCGGGATCCGATCTTGTCCATGTCGAAGAAGCCGAGTCGCTGTGCGTAGCTGACTACCTTGGAGACGGGCTCGGAAAGTGTCGTGAGGTAGAGCGCCGAGCGATCCGTGTTCGCATTGTGGAACAGTAGCTGCTCGGCGAATATCGTCTTGCCCGTACCCGGCTGGCCCATGATGATGTTCAGGGAGTTCGCCGGGAATCCGCCCCGCAGGATCGAGTCGGCCTGCACGTTGCCGGTGCTGATCCGCGAAAATTCCGCGAAGTCGTTCGTATTGACTGGCTGCTCGTGCGACTGGGCAGTCATCGCGGTTACCTGGGTTGCATGGACAGCCGCACACGTTCCTGTTTTTCCAGGAGGTCGCGAACGGTAAGGACCAGTCGCCGTTCGGCGAGCGGCTTCATCAGAAATGCGTCGGCGCCCGCGTCACGGGCCCGGCTGTGCGCGGCGAGAATGCTGAATATCAGGACGGCGGTCCCGGACAACGCCGGGTCCGACTTCACCTTTCGACAGAGCGCGAGCCCGTCCAGTTTCGGCACCATGACTTCGGTAACGATGATCGCCGGCTTGCGCGCCTGGGTGAGCGTCCATGCCGATTCGCCATCTTCCGCGAAATCGACGGTAAACCCGGCCTCGTTCAGAAAAAAGGACTCCAGGTCGCGAACGTGCGGGTCGCATTCGACGACCAGAACGAGAGCGCCCCCGGCAAGGGAGCCGTTGCTGTTGGCGGTCACCGTCTCGTGGCACTCACGGGGTTGCGCGAACTGATCAAGGAACACTCCCTGGCGAAAACTCGCCTTCTTCAGAAGCCCGAATGCGGCGATGCACTCATCGCATTCCCA
This sequence comes from Gemmatimonadota bacterium, assembly GCA_030946285.1. Classification (GTDB taxonomy): domain Bacteria; phylum Gemmatimonadota; class Gemmatimonadetes; order Gemmatimonadales; family Gemmatimonadaceae; genus Fen-1247. The sequence continues at coordinate 153 of JALYYT010000240.1, read as the reverse complement.
ACACGCCACGGGTTGCACTGTACAGGCGCCATCGCGTCGGACCAGCTTAAGCCGACCCGATGCGCGTCAACCAAACCTCCCGCAGGCAAGGCGCGGCGCTCATTTCAGAGGGAGCATGTACGCATTGCGCGTGCCGCGCCGATGGCGCTGGGC
>JALYYT010000215.1 GCA_030946285.1 Gemmatimonadota bacterium | reverse complement strand
GCGCAAGACCTGACCCCGAAAGCGCCGAAAGCGCCGAAAGCGAAGTCTCGCGAATGTCCCTACGCGACGCGGAGCGGCTTGATCCGGTTCATGTCACCCTTCAGTTTCCGCGAGGCGTCCCAAAGGTCAACTGCGCGCTGCGCATTCAACCAGAATTCTGGTGAATTACCAAATAGCCGGCCTAGCCGAATCGCCATTTCCGGGCTTACCGCGCGCCGCTCCCGGAGCAGTTCGTTCACTGACTGCCGTGACACGCCTGCCGCATCAGCTAGCGCAGCGACCGTCAGGCAGTAGTCTGGGAGAAAGTCTTCCCGAAGCATTTCGCCGGGATGAACAGGCCGCCGCTCCAAAGTCCGCGAGTTAGGAACAGACTTGGGAACAGACATGGGAACCTCCTTGTGGTAGTCGCACACTTCGACGTCGTAGGCACCGCCATCAAGAAAGCGAAAGCAGATACGCCACTGGTCGTTGATTGCGATGGCATACTTCCCCTTCCGGTCGCCCTTCAGAGCGTGCAATCGATTCCCAGGCGGCACCTTGAGGTCCTCGATCTTGGTCGCGAGATGAACATACTCGAGTTTACGCAACGCCCGCGCGACCACATCCGGCGGAAACCGGTTGGCCGTACCAGCAATGAAGAGTTCTTCCGTCAGGCGATCGACGAAAGACCTTATCATGCGCAAATGTAACGCGTCACGTGACTCGTGTCGAGGTCGAGATCGGGGTCAGGTCTTGCGCCGTGCGCGCTCGGCTGCGCCGACTATCCGGCTCACACGCGAGTAGTGAACGCCGAAGTGTTCACCGATTGCTCGCATCGTGAAGCGGCCGCTCCCGAACGAATCGATGATGGCCTGGTTCCGCTCCGTTTTTCCCTTCGGATGCTGAGGGGCCCACCGCGGCGTACGTTCAGGTCCATGACAGTGCTGAGTCCTGGGAACCTCGGCCAGACGCGTTGCTTCGATGCCAACACGATCCTTCGCGCTTGCAATAAACTCCGGATCGCCGAGGTAGATCTGATTTCTGAGATGGTTCCAGCAGGATGGAGCGTCCAGGCCATCCCGCACGAACTGACTGAACCCGCGCCTTCCTTCCGCACCACCGCCAAAGATCGCGACCGTCCCCTCGATCGACAGCCACGAAGGCGGCGGCAGCAGGCCCATTGTCGTCCGGTAACTGCTCCACGGCCAGACGTCCGCCGTCGGAACGATACCGGCACGAACGGGATTCAACACGATGTAGCGTATCAGTTCGAGCAGGTGCCGTTCCTTCTGAACGAGAACTGCCGAATAGCGACCCTGGTACACATGACCCACCCGTTGGTGCGCGCGGTTGAACCGTTGGGTGTACACGCCATTCAGGTTCCGCATGCCGCGCGCAAGGTTGGGCGCGCGCGTTTCGACCAACAGATGATAGTGGTTGGTCATGAGGCAATAGCTGTGGCAGATCCAGCCGTACCGCGCGCAGGTCTGCGCGAGTATCGCGAGAAACACAATTCGGTCGGCGTCGTCGAGGTAGATCGGCTCCCGGCCGTCTCCGCGCGAAGTGATGTGGTACAGAGCACCAGGAAGTTCAAGCCGCAACGGTCTGGACATTCACTCACATTGTCGTCGGTCACGGGTCGGGTGCGTTATGAGATGTGCACCGTGTGTGTGAGATCATTGCGCGGAGGGAAGATCGAGATCGTAAAGATCGTTAAATATCTTATCCCGCCTTCAAAGCTCCCGCGACTTTGTAGGTGTTGAGCATGACGCCAGACGGCGTTGTATTCGTACTGACGAGCTCGAACTTCTGCGCCGGTGTTCCTTCCGCGAACAAGCGCTTCCCGGTACCCAGCAGCAGCGGATAGACGATCAGCACGACTTCATCAGCAAGCCCGTGCTCGAGAAGCGTCGTCGTCAGCGTGGAGCTGCCCGACAGAACGAGTTCCGGGCCGTCCTCGGACTTGATCCGGCGAACATTATCGACAATGGCCGGCCCGATACTCAAGAACGGTCCCCACTCGAGACTTCCCGGACGGTGCGTCGCGACATACTTCGTCGCCGCATTCAGGCCGTCTGCCATCGGACTGCTTGGCGCCTTCGGCCAGAAGCCAGCCCATATATCGTACGTGCGACGTCCAAGCAGCAGATCGAAGCCGTCGCCGTGCGCAGCCAGGACTGCATCGCGTCCCTCGGGTGTCCGATACGGCACCGTCCAAGCGTCGTATGGGAAGCCGTCGTCATCCGCCGAATGCTGGATTACGCCGTCCAGCGAGATGTGTTCGATGATTCTGATCTTTCTCAATTGAATCTCCATGGTGTGTTATGTGGGAGATCGGGGAGATCGGGGTCAGGTCTTGCGC
>JALYYT010000183.1 GCA_030946285.1 Gemmatimonadota bacterium | reverse complement strand
GCCAGTGAACCGTGAAGCTCTGATGACCGGGAACATATCCGAACTGTTGCTCGCGCAGCCGCGACGCGCCCGCTTCGGTGAGAATCTGGATCACACGCCGGAATGTCTTCACCACACTCCCGTCCGGTTCCACTCGCACCGTCGTCGCGTCAACCAGAGCGTGAGTCGGCTCTCCCTCGTGTGCCGCGGGATCCACTGCGAGCTTGTACAGCGAATCGTCTGCCGCAGTGGGCGCGACCGCAGGTACCTGGATGCCTCCCTGCGCCGCGAGGGGCGACGTACCCGCGAAGAGGAAGCCTGCTGTCAGTAACGCTGCAGATGCGACGAGCCGCTTATGGTACTGCGTCAGACCCACCGGTTCCGCTCACGCAGTCCGGAGATGTGCGCGACGTGGTGCTTCCCATGCCAGGCGTACAGCGCTGTCATTGCGTGCATCGGGACGGGCTTCTGCTGCTCGGGATGCAGATAGACGCGGTCGAAATCCGCCTCCGTCATCCCGCGCAGGATCGCTACCCATCGCTCGTGCAATGCATCAACGAGTGTCAGCGACGTTTCGATCGGAACTGTCTGAACGTCCCCAAGCCTTGCCCAGTCCGCCTCGTTGTAAGGCTTGATCGTCGGCGCCTGCTCGGTCAGCGCCAGCTTCAGCCGCACGTACGCATTCGCGTGACTGTCCGCCACGTGATGCACCACCTGCCTCGGCGTCCACCCACCCTCGCGATACGGGGTGTCCAGCTGCTCGGCGGTCAGCCCACGCACCGATTCTCTCAATTGCGACGGCAATGCCGCGATGTCCGCGATATCCTGGTCGAGCGCCGCGCGCGACGTTTCTTCCGGATAGCTGAACCGCCCGATCGGATACCGCTCGTCAACAGCTTCAGTCGAGTTCACCGTCACTTCGTTCCTCTCACCGTATGAATTGCTGAATTCACAGTCGCGACGAACCGTTCGGCGTCCGCCGGATCGAAGCTCTGCATCGCCTTGCGTCCGTTCTGCGATACGTCCTCGAAGCCGATCTTTCGCTTGTTGCGATACGCGAATCGGATGGCTCCGTCTGTATATGAAACGCTGTCGAGATCGGCGACCGGATAACTGAGCTGCGTGTGAAGCGCAGAGCTGACGTTCTTCTTCACGAACCGCTCGATCGTCGCTCCGAATGCGTTCTGCTTTTCTTCCGTGTCCTTCGCCATGTCCGCCGCAGCTATCTTCAGCACCGAATCGGTAAGTCCCATGTACACGGTATCGTTGGCGATCCCGAGCTTCATTGCACCGTCGGTCGTCCGGATCACCGTATTCGCATCGGATCTTCCGAATACACGCCCGCTGTCGCGCGACATGCGCGAATCATCCGATCCCCTGCAGGCCGCCGCCGAAAACAGTACGAAGAGTGATAGCGCGGTTGATGAAATTCTTCTCATGTGTCTTCCATCGCGACTGTATGGTTATTGAACCGGGTTGCCGTTGGAATCGAGAAACACTATCGGGCCGATGTTGAGCGCCCTGATTGGAGCCTCGATCGATTTCCTGTCGCCGACGATCAGCACCGTGAGGTGAGCCGGATCTATGTACCTGACCGCCGCCTGTTGTGCCTGCGCCTGCGTTACCGCGCCGATGTCGGCAACGACATGGTTGTAGTAGTCCAGAGGAAGTCCGTACAGTGCGACACCCGCAAGCTGTCCCGCGATCCCACCATTCGTCTCGAAATTGCTCGGCAGCTCGAGCTGGATATAGCGCTTGGTCTTGCTCAGCTCCGTCTGCGGAATCGTGTCTCGTATCGCGCGCAGCTGCTTCATGAACTCGATCAGCGCCGAGTCCGATTTCGCCGAGACCACTTCGGCGGATGCGGTGAACGGACCACCGTACTTCCGCATGTCGAACGCTGAGGAGGCGCCGTAGGTGTATCCCTTGTCTTCACGAAGGTCCTGATTGAGCCTGCTCGTGAACGATCCGCCCAGTGTCGTGTTTATCACCGTGAGCGGGAAATAATCCGGTGTGTTGCGCGGCACACCCGCCGATCCGATCCGGAACGAGGACTGCGCGGCAGAAGGTTTGTCTATCAGGTAGATGGTCGTGGCTGGCGCCGGCAGACCCGGCCCTGCTGTCACTGCGGGAACCGACCGGCGTGCCCAGGCACCGAACGCATTTCGCACCTTGCGCTCGATTTCAGCCGGCGTCACGTCACCCACGACGATGAGCGTTGATCCGTTCGGTGCATAGTGCGACGCGTAGAAACTCGCCAGATCGGCGGCGGTCAGCGACTGTACCGATGCATCCGTGCCGATCGGTGACCGGCCATACGGATTGTCCTTCCCATAAAGGATCGTCGGATACACGAGAGTGGCGATCGCCGGTCCCCGATCCTTGAGTTGCAGCAGAGCAGTGAGGCGCTCCGTTTTCACGCGCGCGAACTCGGTGGCCGGGAATGTCGGATTGATCACGACATCGGCGAACAGCGCGAGTGCGCTGTCGAGCTGTGCGGTCGGGGTGGACATCCGCACCATCGCAGCGTCCCAGGCACTCGAGCTCGAGAGGGAAATGCCGAGGTACGCCGCCTGATCAGATACCTGAAGCGCGTCGCGCGTCTTCGTCCCGCCGGTGAGCATGCTCGCGGCGAGATCGGCCAGTCCTGCGTGATCCGCCGGATTCGCCGTCGCACCGCCGCCAGGAACGAGCAGAACGAAGTCCGCCATCGGAAGCTCGTGCCGCTCCACGACCAGAATCTTCAGCCCATTCGGCAATTCCCGCACGGCTACCGGCGGCAGATGCAACGACGGCGGCGGTCCGAGTACAGGCGGCTTCGTCCGGTCGACCTGCGCCTGCATTGGCAGTGCAAGCGAAGCGAGTGCTGAAACCGCCATCACTGCGCCCACTATCGATATCTTCGCTGGCCGCGTCATTCAGCGCCTCCCTTCACCATCATGGACTCCATCCCTTCGGGAACGACTGTGAGAACGACGCGTGGTTTGCCGAGGTACATGCGGGCTGCGCGTTGAACATCGGCGCGCGTTACAGCGTCATACCGTGCTGCATCACGCTGGATGTAATCGGGCGTGCCCGCGAAGTAGTTGTACTCGTTCAGCAGCTGGGCCCGCCCGAGATCGGTGGCGAGATTTCGAAGAAATCTGGATCGCATGGAGTTCTGGACCCGCGCCAGTTCGCGCGAAGTGATGCCGTCCTTCTCGAGCTTGGCGATCTCCTCGTGAACCAGCGTGTCTATGCGTGCTGGCGTGATCCCTTTTCGTGGTGTTACCACGATCTGGAAATAACCGGCGAGCTTCATTCCATTCTGGTACGCGTTTACATCCTGCGCGATCTGAAGATCGTACACGAGGCGCTTGTAGAGCCGCGAGTTTTTTCCGCTGGTCATCACGGATGCGAGTACATCGAGCGCTGCGTCGTCCCGCGCGAAGTTTCGCACCGTCGGCCACGTGTAATACACTCGTGGCAGCTGCACGCGGTCCTGAAGCACGAGGAACGTGTCGCGCGCCACGGTCACCGGCGGCGGCGAGGGACGCGTCGGCATCGCGGGCCCTCGCGGTATGTCGGCGAAATAGTGTTTCACCAGCGCCTTCGTGGAATCGACGTTGAAGTCGCCCGCGATAACGAGCGTGGCGTTGTTCGGCGCGTAATAGGTGCGGAAGAAGTTCTTCACGTCGTCCAGAGACGCTGCGGAGAGATCAGCCATGGAGCCGATGACGGGCCATGAGTATGGATGACCTTTCGGATAGAGTGCCGCCACGATCGTCTCGTCCGCCTTGCCGTATGGAACGTTGTCCACCCGCTGGCGTCGCTCGTTCTTCACCACGTTGCGCTGCAGATCCACCTTGGCGCTGTCCAGTGCCTGAAGCAGATACCCCATCCTGTCGCTGTCCAGATAGAGCGCGAGCGGCAGCGCGTTCGACGGAACCATCTCGTAGTAGTTCGTGCGGTCCGTGGTCGTCGAGCCGTTGTTGTTGCCGCCCGCCGCTTCCAGCAGCTGGTCGAACTGCCCCGTTTGAACGTGCTGCGAGCCCATGAACATCAGGTGTTCGAACAGATGCGCAAAACCGGTGTGCCCCGCCTTCTCGTCACCGGACCCGACGTGGTACCACGTGTCCACCGCGACCACCGGCGTCGTGTGATCCTGACTGAGAATCACCTCGAGCCCGTTGGGCAGCGTGTACTTCTCGAATGGTATTCTGGGAATCGCCTGTGCGTGCAACGCCGGCGCTGCGCAGATCAGCGCGGCAATCGCTGAAGCAGCCGCAATTGTAGACCGCCTGGTAGACCGCTTGGCAGGCTGCTTGAGAGATTTGCGGATGACTCCGGGAAAGATCCCGCGCATTCCAGTGTGCCTGTGTCCTGCATCTTCTATAGTCATCATCGTTCCACTATGAATGCGATGGGAGCCTTCAGTGATTCGCTGAAAATATATCCGGCGCTCGCAGGCACGCTCGCCCAGATCGGAGACGATCTGGTTGGAGAAGTGACCGCGTCCAGTCCATGCCGGTGCGCAAGAATCCATAACCTGAACATGTGGAACGGATCGCTCACCAGAACCACGTAGGTCTGGTCCCGCTCGCCCAGCACCTGCGCAACGGTTCGTATGGACTCACTCGTCGTACGGCCGGCTGTCTCCAGCACGATCGCACTCTCCGGCACGCCGTGGCGCATTGCGTACTTCGCGCTCACAGCTGCCTCGCTCGTCGTGTCGCCGACGCCCACGCCGCCCGTGAGCACGAGCACCGGCGCTACCTGCTTGCGCCAGAGCTCGATCGCGTGATCCACGCGCGCCCTGAGAACGGGAGACGGTCTCCCGGCGTACTGCGCGGCTCCCAGCACGACGATCGCATCCGCCTGACGTTCACCGACCGCGCCTTCGCGTACGCCGTCGTGCTCCGCAAATACGAGCACTGCGATGAGGGAGCCGATCCAGAGTGCGACGACTGCCGCTAACAGTCCAACGATCCACCGGCGCAACCGCGCCGGCTGCTGCCGTATCAGACCGTGTGCTTCGCTCTCGGCTCGGGACATTCTACAGTATACCCCTTGGCCGCCAGCGCCGTCCTGAAGATGTCCTGCACGTCCGCTTCACCGTGCACCAGGTACACCGGACCAAGTCCGGGCGATGTCTCCTTGAGGCCGTCCAGCCACGCAGTGAGCTCGGTCCTGTCTCCGTGCGCGCTGTACCCGTCGATGATCTTCACATCGGCCCGCAACGGTACATCATCACCATAGACGCGTATCGTCGGCGGCTTCGTTTCTATCCGCCGGCCCAGTGTTCCCTCCGCCTGATAACCCACGAAAAGGATCGTGTTCTTCGGATCGCCCGCGCCGTTCTGCAGATGGTGCAGAATTCTGCCTGCCTCCACCATTCCCGACGCAGCGATGATTATCATCGGCCCCTGCGCGCGGTTGAGAGCCTTCGACTCTTCCACACTTCGCGTGAAGTGAACCTGGGGGAACCGGAACAGATCTGCGGTCTTGTTCACCAGCTCTTCAGATCGGTCAAAGACTTCCGGATGCATCTCGAATACTGTCGTCGTATCGATTGCGAGCGGGCTGTCGACGTAGATCGGAATCGCCGGAATCGCACCTTCGCGCGCGAGTCCGTTCAGGTTGTAGAGAAGCTCCTGCGTCCGCCCGACCGCGAACGACGGAATCAGCACCCGCCCGCCGCGCGCCGC
>JALYYT010000151.1 GCA_030946285.1 Gemmatimonadota bacterium | reverse complement strand
ACGCAACATCGTGCGCGACTGCTTCCGGTACGAGCACGATGATCTCGCTCCACACGATGCCTAGTCCGCGCGAATGCGTCTCGCGCTCCACGGCTGCATACGCGGCGGCGAGGCCCGTCCGCTCGATGTCCACGAGATTGAGCGACACCTGCGCCTGACCATCAACCTCGAGGGCAAGTGCCTTCACGGCGGGTAGTCCCCCACTCGACTCGCGCACTGCGCGGGCGATTTCGCGCGCGACTGGGAGATTGGAAGCGGGACCGATGTAAACGTTGAAGGCGACGAGGAATGGTCGTGCTCCAATAGCTACGGCGCCTGCAGTAGGATGCACCGCGCGTGGTCCGAAATCCGGAATGCGTTGGGCGTCGCTGGCGATGATGTCGCGCAGTGATTCGAAACCGCCGCGTCTTACGTCGGCGAGATTGCGCCTCGACGCGCTCGTCGCAGCCTGTTCGTACAGATATACAGGAATCCCCAGCTCGGCTCCGACGCGGCGGCCAGTGTCACGGGCAATCGCGATGCAGTCCTCCATCGTCGCGCCTTCAAGCGGGACAAACGGCACAACATCGGCCGCTCCGATACGTGGATGGACACCCGAGTGACGCGTGAGGTCGATGTTGTCCCGCGCGGCGCGAATAGCCGCAAGCGCAGCTTCCACCATGACGTCCGCCGGCGCGACGAAGGTAATGACGGAGCGGTTGTGCGACGCATCGGCGGTCGTGTGCAGGACAGTTACTCCGGGAACCGCGGCAATTCTGTCCCGGATCGCGTGCACGACGCCGACGTCGCGACCTTCCGAGAAGTTGGGGACGCATTCGATGAGCTTCATGCGCTGGCGTCTGCGTGCTGGAGTACATCGAGCAGCCAGGAATGCATCGCGGGATTTCCGGCCACTAACGGCGACGAGTGAATGCCCGCGGTAACGCCATCGATTCCCGTGACGAGCCCGCCGGCTTCGCGCACGAGCAGAATTCCCGAGGCAATGTCCCACGGCGAGAGCGAAAGCTCCCAGAACGCGTCGAACCGCCCTGCGGCGACCCAGGCGAGATCTATCGCAGCCGACCCAACCCGTCGTATTCCCGCCGTCCGCTCGGCTACTGGCATGAACTGCCGGGCGTATCGAATGGTGTCGGCATCCTCGCCAAAGGGAAATCCGGTCGCGACGAGCGCGCGAGTGGGTTCGCTCACTGTCGACACCTGTATCGGAACGCCATTCGCGCGCGCGCCGGCTCCGCGAACTGCGGTGAACAGCTCGTTGTGTGGAATGTCGAGTACGAGTGCGACCAGTGGCTCTCCGTCCAGAATTGCGGCTATCGAGACCGAGAAGGCCGGGAGTCCGTGCAGGAAATTCGTGGTACCGTCAAGCGGATCAACAACGAACGCGAGACCGCCCGGAACGGGCTCGTCAGTCCAGCTTTCCTCACCCAGCACTCGCAGCCCGCCGAACTCGGTACCGAGTGTATCGAGAAGACGGTCGCGGATCACCTGCTCGGAAGTGGTGTCGATCTCGGTCAGATAATCCGACATGCTCTTGGTCTGCCAGACGAGCGAGGACCGGCGCGACGCTCCCTCCCGAATCACGGACTCGGCGGCGCGCGCCGCTGCAGTCATTGCATCGAGAATCCTGACGATCGTTTCCTTCGGGAGTGGAAGTGCGGCCTGAGTCATCATCCGGGCTCGTATATTTCGCGCATGTCACGCGTCTTCAGCGGCATCCAGCCTTCGGGTGAGCTGCACATCGGAAACTATCTTGGAGCAATCCGCAATTGGGTGGTACTGCAGGACCGCTTCGAATCGTTCTTCTGCATTGTCGACTATCACGCGATAACCGTCCAGTACGAGCCGGAAGACCTGCGACGCCGTACGCGCGACATGGCAATATCGCTCGTCGCGGCCGGCGTTGATCCGGAAAAGTGCACGCTTTTCATCCAGTCCGCAGTTCCCGAACATACCGAACTCGCGTGGATATTCAACACGGTGACGCCGCTGGGCGAGCTCGAGCGCCAGACGCAGTACAAGGACAAGGCCGGTCGCCAGGAAAGCATCCTCGCGGGATTGCTGAACTATCCGGTGCTGCAGGCAGCCGACATCGCGTTGTACAAATCCGATCTCGTGCCTGTCGGTGAGGACCAGGTGCAGCACCTCGAACTCGCGCGCGAGATAGTTCGCAAATGGAACGCCAAGTTCGGCGTCGATTTTTTCGTGGAAGCGGCGCCGTTCCTCACGCCGACCCGGCGGATCATGGGACTGGATGGTCAGGCGAAGATGTCCAAGTCGCTCGGCAATACCATCGGGCTCCTGGACGAGCCGGACGTTGTCTGGGACAAGTTGCGCCCCGCGGTAACCGATCCTGCTCGTGTGCGGAAGACCGATCCCGGCACGCCCGAAGTGTGCAACATATATCAGATCCACAAGGCATTCAGTGGCGCGGAGACGGTAGGACACGTTGCGACGCAGTGCCGGAGCGCTGGCTGGGGTTGTATCGACTGCAAGCGCGTTCTGCAGGGCTCAATGGAGGCCGAGCTCGTTCCCATACGGGCACGTGCCGCCGAGCTCAGGTCCGAGCCTTCGCGGCTCATTGAAGCGCTCGAGGCCGGCGCTGATCACGCGCGGTCAGTCGCAAGCGCGACGCTCGATACAGCGCGGCAGATCATGGGTCTGCGCTAGCACGGCTTCATGCCCGCCGCCCGCGTGACCGACGGCGATGTAATCGCGCTGTTCAGGACGCTCGCGTCATCGGCGCGTCCCACCGGCTCCCAGGCAGAGTCGGGGGCCAGGGTGCATTGCCGTGCATGGCTGGAGCGGGGCGGCTTCGATATTTCGGAGGTCCCGTTCTCGTATTCGGCATGGCCCGGTCTCTATGCCACGCCGATCCTTGGCGCCTTGCTGACGACAGTGTGCCTTCTGTCCGTGTTGGCCTTGGGTAAAGGGTGGAGCGCAGTTGATCCGGTTATGACCTGGGCATCTGTTGCCGTCGCCACGATTGCGGGAACGGGCATGCTCATCGGCAGGTTCGGCACGTCCCGATTGCCGTGGATGCGACGTACGTCGACAATTCTGCAGGCGAAACGCGGCGAGCCGGCGGTGTGGTTGATGGCCCATCTCGATAGCAAGAGCCAGCCCGTCTCGCTTCTGGCCCGCGCCGGAGGTGCGGTGGCATTCGCCTTAGGGTGGATCGGATCATTGGCTACCTGGATGATTGTGGATGCGTCTGGCGCCCGGACAGGGTGGCTCTTGTTCGCTCTGGCCCTTAGCGTTCTGGCCTGTGCGCCGTTGACCCTGTCGTGGATCGGAAGCGAGGGAGATGGCGCCCTGGACAACGCCAGTGGCGTAGCCGCCGTACTGGCTGCGGCGCTGACCTGGCCTGCCGACCGTCCGCTCGGGGTGGTCATCACGAGCGGCGAAGAACTGGGGCTGGCGGGGGCGCGCGCCTGGGTTGCCGGGCGCCCCACCGGCTTTGCAATAAACTGCGATGGGGTCGATGACGGCGGGTCGGTCACCGTGACCCTGGGTCGGGGACGTCGCGGCGGTCTGGGATGGCACCGAAGGGAAGTGGAGCGCGCCTGTGGGCCCGGTGTCCGGGTGCGCCGAATTCTTCCCGGCGTGCTTCTCGATGCCGTCGCCCTGACAGACGCCGGGTGGGCGGCCTGTACAGTCAGCAAGGGGAGTCTCCGGTCTCTTGCCAGGATCCACACGCGGATGGATACGCTCGCCGAAATGGGTGGGACGGGCATCCCGGAGACTGCGCGCAGGATCGTGGCACTCGGCGGTGCAATCATTGCATAGCTGGATTCCTTCGTACAGCGGAACGAGGGTTTGAGATCATGGAAGAGCAACGCCTGGGCAGTGATCGTATGAGCGCGCTCGACGCCTCCAGGGACAATTCCGAGAACACTGGTGACGATCTCTCTGCGGGTGAGGGAAAGTACGTGTACTGCATAATCAGGCATGACGCGCCACGCGAATTCGGCGATATCGGGATCGGTGGCGATTCGCGCGTTTATACCGTGAATCACGACGGCCTCGCGGCGGTCGTAAGCGATACGCCGATTGTGATATACGACCCTACCCGCGAAAACGTGCTCGCCCACGAGTTCGTCAACGAGACGGTGATGCGGGAATTCACCGTGATCCCGATGTCGTTCGGCACAGTGTTCCGCTCGGAAGAGGACGTCGCGCAGCTGCTGCGGTCAACGTACGACGCATTTACCGACGTCCTTCGGAAGATGAAGGGCAAGATCGAGTTCGGAGTGCAGATCCGGTGGGATCGTAATCGTGTGGTCGAGAGCATCGAGACGGAGCACGATGAGATACGGAAGCTGAAGGACGAGATCACGCGCAACGCCGCGTCATCTACCTACTTCGCGCGCATGCAGCTCGGACGGCTCATAGAGGCGGCGCTGGAAGAGTGCGCGGGACGATTTGTATCGACGGTGCACGAGGAGCTGAAGCCCGTGTGCGTGGCGAGCCGCAGCAACAAGGTGATCGGTGACAGGATGATCATGAACGCGGCATTCCTGGTGGACCGTTCCGCGGAGAAGTCATTTGACGAGGCAGTGAAGGAATTGAGCCGTCGTTACGAGAACATGCTCACGTTCAAGTACACTGGCCCATGGCCACCGTACAACTTCGTCAACATCAAGCTGAAGCTGGAGAAGGCAGACTAGAATGGGGTTGCTCTCGTCCATACTTCTCGCACCGTTCACGGGTCCATGGGATGGTACAATGTGGACTCTCGACAAGGTGCGGCGTGCAGTGGAGGAAGAGCTCACTGATGACACCGCTGTGAAGGAGGATATGATGCGTCTGCAACTCGAAGTCGAGGCAGGAGACATCAGTGACGACGAGTATCTGGAGCGGGAGCAGGCGATCATGCAACGACTGCGCGAAGTCCGGCAGTGGCGCGAGAAGCTGGGCATGTCGGTGGGCGGTGGTCCGGTTCGGGTTGCACGCGAAGACGATTCACCATGAAGTCGACAGTTCGGTACGTGTACTGCGTCGCACAGAACGGAACGCTCCCCGCAATCGCCCCGAATGGGATTGACGCAGCCCAGGTCCGGATTGTGGTGAACCCCGAGGCCGGACTGTGCGCGGTTGCGAGTGAGCTGGACGCTTCCGAGTACGCGGCGGAGCGGGCGAGCGAGATGATGCTCCGGGCGGACTGGCTATCCCCACGTGCGATCAGTCACGACGCGGTTGTCAACTGGGCCGCCGACCATGCTGATGTCGTACCACTTCCGATGTGGGTGATGTTCACCGACGATGATGCGGTCGGTCGGATGCTCATGGAGCGTGAGCGTGAGTTTCATGCCGTGATGCGCGCGACGGGCGGCGCGCGTGAATTCGGTGTGAGGGTATCCGCTGACGGCGCCGCGATGAGCGCGGTCGTCGCGCGTCTCGACCGTTCGCTTGCCGAGCTCGAACAAGAGTCGCGCGTCGCATCGCCCGGTCAGGCATACCTCCTGAGGAGAAAGCTGGCTGAGCAACATAAGCAGACGGTGCGCGATATCGCGGGACGTACCGCCGAGACGATTCACTCGCGGCTCTCCTCGCTGTCGCGTGCGAGTTCGGTGCGGGCGACTTCGTTCGCCAGGGAACCCGGCGTGATTCTGGACGGGGCGTATCTCGTGGACGACGAGCAGTACGACTCGTTCCGGTCGGTGGTCACCGAGCTCATGAACGAATATGACTCGGATGGCGTGCGCTTCGCATTTACCGGCCCGTGGCCCCCGTATCGGTTTGTGCATGCCACCTGACCATCCGTTGCCCTCGCCCACGGCGAGCGCGCAGACCGAAGATGTAGAGGAGTTTCGCATCGGAAGCTCGTCGCTGCTCGGAGACGACCCTGTCGACCTGAGCGACGTGTTGAACACTGTCCTGGATCGCGGTGCCGTAGTCCATGGCGAGGTCACGATCGCGGTCGCCGACGTCGATCTGATCCGTCTCAACATCGGGCTGCTGCTTCAGGCCATCGCAACAGCGGAGGCACGAGCGCCGCGCGATGGTTCGGCGAACTCCGGAAGCCTCGCCGCGACACTGGGCACCCTCGCATACCCGCGCGTCCCGGAGCCGGGTGCACCGGTTCTTGCTAAACCAGTACTAAAATCGTCCGGATCACCAGCGGATACGGCTGTTGCACGAGCGGATAACAGCCTGAATGGGGTGGCCCGGGGCTTGCCCGACCGTATAAATGCAGACGCAGCCGGACCCGAATCGGGATTGGCCAGACTCGTACTCACGCTCATCGAGGTTCTTCGAAAAGTGCTGGAGCACCAGGCAGTTCGGCGCATGGAAGGAGGGCGGTTGACGAGCGAGGAAATCGAGCGGCTCGGACTGGCTCTGGCCAGGCTGGACGAACGGATGGGCGAGCTGAGAACCGTTTTCGGTATATCGGAGGAAGACTTGCGGATCGACCTGGGACCGTTGGGCCAGCTCAAGTGACGGCGAAAAATGCCTGAATTAGCTTCGCCATCACGCAGCACCGGACTTGTCGAGATCCTCGACCGGGTACTCGACAAGGGACTCGTCATTGCCGGTGACATCAAGATCAATCTCGCGAATGTCGAGCTGCTCACGATCCAGATACGTCTGCTGGTCTGCTCCATCGACAAGGCGGAGCAGATCGGGATGAACTGGTGGCGACATGATCCGCGTCTGACGAGTCAGACTGCGCCTGCGTTATCCGGAACTGACGTAACCGAGCGATTGGAACGAATCGAGCGCCAGCTGGAGAAGCTGTCGTCATCTGACCAGGAGGAGTAATGGCCGTTGAGCGGTCACCGAGCGGAAGCTCACTGATTGACATTCTCGATCGCGTACTAGACAAGGGAATCGTGATTGACGCATGGGTCCGCGTGTCGCTTGTCGGCATCGACCTCGTCACGGTCGAGGCTAGAATCGTCGTGGCATCGATCGAGACGTACCTGAAATACTCGGAAGCGGTTGGAATCACCCAGCCAATGTCGCGTCCTCGCGAGCTTGCCGCCGCCGATGAGCTCGAGCGGATGCAGGTAGAGAACGCCGAGCTACGCCGTCGGCTTGACCAGCTCAGCGCATGACCGGTCAACTACGGGCGCGTTCGAGGGCGATGCGTCTCGCTGGCTTGAATCGCTACTTGCAGCTGTAGCGACAGCTGCGGAGTTTCGCGCCGCCGGACGCGAGTTGCTGGCGCGCGCGTGCGAACTGCTCGCGGCGCGACGCGGCTACCTCATGGTTCTCGATGCAGAGGCTCGGGAACTGCGGCCGATTCTGAGTCACGGACTCGAACACGGTGGCGGCCCGACCATTCGAACACTGGACGATGTCTCGGACCCGTTCGTCCTGGCGCTCCGCGGCTCGGGACCGCTCGTGTGCAGGGAGCCTCCAGCGCGTTCCGGCCTTTCGCGGCAATCGCCCGTGGTCGCTTTTCCCCTTCCGCAGCCACGACGTGCGGGCGCGCCTCGCTTTCTCGAAAGCGAGGAGATCGCACGCATCACGTCGTTGGAATGCGAGGCGGAGTTCGTGAAGGGTGGTACCGCGAGCGATCCGATAGCGCGCGCTGCGTTATCGCCGTACGGCGTACTTGTCGTCGAGTGTGACTCGGGGCAGGCAGGGATGGACGTGGTCGCACGCGCGGTATGGCTCGCGGGCCCGGTTCTGGCCTCGGCATACGCTGCGGAAGAGCACGGCGAGCGTGCGGACGAACTTGCGGAGCAACGTTCCGTATTGACCTCGATCGTGAATTCGCTCCCCGATCCGATTGTCATCATCAATCGTGACCACCAGATCATCGTGCAGAATCTGCGCGCCGAGCACATCCTCTCGATGCAGGAAGCGGATTCCGAAGGACGGCGCCGTGCAGTCGAGATCAACAACCTGCTACTGACATCACATCTGACGAAGGACGCGATCGGGCCGGGTGCCGATGGGAGTGCCGGGTCGCGTGAGCTCAACATGGTGGACCCGGACGACGGCACCGATCTGCTGTTCGAGGTACTGACGCAGCCACTCGACAATGACGAGTCGGCTACCGTGTCAGTGCTTCGGGACGTAACCGACCTCCGTCGCGCGGCCGGCGAGCTGGAACTTCAGGTACAGCGTGTCCGGCTCGCGGAATACGAGGCCAAGCGTGAGAGTGACCGGCTCAATCTGATTCTGACGAATGTTGCCGACCCGATACTCGTCACTGACGACCGCGCCAATATCATCCTCATGAATCGGCAGGCGGAGCTGCTGTTCGGCGCCGTGACGGCGAACAGTGGTTACGCGACAGGCGACCGGTCCGAGCCCGTTCGCTCCAACGACACCAAGTTCACGACATTCATCTCCGACTTCAGCCTCAGTCCCGAAGTGGCGCGGAGCGCGGACATGGAGCTCATCCGTCCCGGTGATTCCGGGACGACGATTCCGATGGAGGTCGTTGCGGGTAAGATCGTGGACAGGCGGGGTCAACCCTTGGCCATCGTGTCAGTTCTGCACGATCTGACGGAGCAGGCCGAGAACGCACGCCTGTATGCGGAGCTCAAGAATTTCAGTAGCGAACTTGAAGCGCGCGTGCGTGCGGCGACCGCTGATCTGGGTGCGCAGAACGAACGCCTCCAGTGGCAGTCACGCGAGCTCGAGAAGGCCAATCGGCTGAAGTCGGAGTTTCTGGCGAGCATGTCTCACGAATTGCGCACTCCGATCAATGCACTGATCGGCTACACCGCGCTCATGCTAGACAGGATCTATGGGGAACTGAACGAGCGGCAGGAAGAGGGGCTTATCCGTATTCGCGCAGCGGCTCAGCATCTTCTCGCACTGATCAACGACATTCTCGATCTGGCGAAGATCGAGGCTGGCCGAATGCCGCTGCATCTCGAAGACACGAAACTTCAGGATGTGATGCGCGAGGCGTCCGTGCAGGTTGATCCGCTGATCAAGAAGAAGGGACTGGCGTACCAGTGGATAGCGCCGCCTGATGCCGTCACGATGGTTACCGACCGAACCAAGGTAAAGCAGATAATGCTCAACCTTCTATCGAATGCAGTGAAGTTCACGCACTCGGGCCGCATCACTCTGACGGCGGTGAAGGAAGCGGACATGATACGGATCGACGTAGCCGATACGGGTATCGGAATCCGGAGGGAGGATCTCGCAGCAATCTGGGACGACTTCCGCCAGGTGGATCAGTCTCGCACCCGGGAGTTTGGAGGTACAGGGCTCGGGCTCAGCATCACGCGAAAGCTCGCGACGGTGCTCGGTGGGCGCGTAACGCTGACTAGTGAGTACGGCGAGGGGTCCACGTTCTCGGTGCATCTGCCTGTCAGGACGGAGCCGGACCCCGAGCGCGACCGCTGAGCCGTCGGGCCGCCGCCCAGTGCGTCCGCTCATCTCCGAGGCCAGTGACGTTGACATGCCGGTCCCGGCACATAAATTGGAAATACGCCCCGCCACACCAGACGGGGCGTTTTTGTGTTTACGGGGTAACCATGTTCGATGCTGAGACACGCACCATCGTAGTCGTTGGTGCACAGTGGGGAGACGAAGGGAAGGGCAAGCTGGTTGATGTTCTCGCCGAGCGCGCCGACTGGGTCGTGCGGTACCAGGGAGGAGCCAATGCCGGCCACACCGTGGACCTCGGCGACACGTCCTTTGTATTGCACCAGATACCGAGTGGAATACTGCATCACGGTGTGCGCTGTGCGATTGGCAATGGCGTCGTGCTCGATCCGGAAACGCTGTTCACGGAGATAGACGAGCTGATCGCCGACGGTGTGGACGTCGAGGGGCGGTTGTACGTGAGCGAGCGCGCGCATCTGGTGCTCCCGTATCACAAGCTGGTTGATTCCAGCAGCGCCGCGAGCCGTGCGATCGGTACCACGGGTCGCGGGATCGGTCCCGCCTACGAGGACAAGATCGCGCGCCGCGGTGTTCGCGTTCTGGATCTACGCCATCCCGCTTCGCTGCGTCCGCGGCTCGAAGCGGCGGTAGCGCACGCCAACGCGCAGCTCGCGGCGTGGGGAGGCACGGAGCGCGCGTCAGTCGAAGAGACGATGCAACTCCTGGAGCGACTCGCGCCTCGGCTCCTGTCGCTCGCCGAAGACGTGGGGCTGGCGGTGCATCTTGCGCAGCGAAGCAACGCCGCGGTGCTCCTCGAAGGCGCGCAGGGCTCACTTCTCGATGTCGATCACGGAACGTATCCGTTCGTGACGTCGAGCACTACGACCTCGGGCGGAGCTGCAGTGGGAACGGGGATCGCACCGCGTTCGCTCGACCGATGCCTCGGAGTGGTGAAGGCCTACACGACGCGCGTCGGGCAGGGGCCGCTCCCAACGGAATTCGGCGAGCCGCTGCAGTCGGAGATGCGTACACTCGGCAACGAGTTCGGTGCAACGACCGGCCGTGCGCGCCGATGCGGCTGGTTCGACGCGGTCGTTGTGCGTTATGCGGTGCGCGTGAACGGACTCACCGACCTCGCCGTTACCAAGCTCGACGTGCTCGACACCCTGGACGAGATCAGGTTGTGTACCGCGTACCGGGCTGACGGCGAGGAGTTCACCGAATTTCCGGGCGATCTCACCGTGCTGGAACACGCGGAGCCGGTGTATGAGACATTCAAGGGTTGGCGCACCTCCACCGCATCCGCCAGAACCCTGGAAGATCTGCCGGCAGCCGCGCGCGAGTATCTGCGCCGGATCGAAGCACTCGTCGAGGCACCCATCACTTACGTCAGCGTCGGCACCCGACGTGACCAGATAATTGGACTGTAACAGATGAACTACCCGGACGTTATGGAAAAGCTCGTGTCGCTGTGCAAGCGACGCGGCTACATCTTCCAGTCATCCGAGATATATGGCGGCACTGGTTCCGTCTGGGATTACGGTCCGCTTGGCGTCGAGTTGAAGAAGAACATCAAGGATCGGTGGTGGAACTCCATGGTCCGCTCACGCGACGACGTGGAAGGGCTCGACGCTGCGATCCTGATGCACCCGCGAGTCTGGGAAGCCAGCGGCCATGTCGCCGGCTTCGTGGACCCGCTCGTGGACTGCAAGACGTGCAAGGGAAGATTTCGCGCCGACAAGCTCGAGGATGCGCGTTGTCCGCGGAAGCCGAGCAAGCACCCGGGTGAGTTCGCCGAGTGCGAGCTCACCGAGCCGCGCCAGTTCAATCTCATGTTCAAGACGTTCATGGGGGCTGTGGAAGAGAGCGCGGCGACGGTGTACCTGCGTCCGGAAACGGCTCAGGGAATCTTCGTGAACTTCCTGAACGTTCAGCAGTCTATGCGTCAGAAGATCCCGTTCGGAATCGCGCAGATCGGAAAGGCGTTCCGGAACGAGATAACGCCCGGGAATTTCATATTTCGCACGCGTGAGTTCGAACAGATGGAGATGCAGTTCTTCGTGGATCCCGAGAAGTCCATGGAGTGGTTCGACTACTGGAAGAACGAACGGATGGCGTGGCATCGCGCGCTTGGCCTGAGTGAATCGCGGCTCGAATTCCACCAGCATACGCCGCAGGAGCTGGCGCATTATGCGAAAGCGGCGTTCGACGTCCAGTTCGACTTCGGTGGAACGCTCGGTTTTCAGGAGATTGAGGGCGTTCACAATCGCGGTGATTTCGACCTCAGCCGGCACACCGAGTTCTCGGGGCGAAAGCTGGAATACTTCGACGCGCAGAACAACCGCCGGTTCACGCCTTACGTCGTGGAGACTTCTGTCGGAGCAGATCGCGTCACGCTGGCAGTACTCGTGAATGCGTATCGAGAGGAAAGCGTTCCAGGAGAGGACGAGGGACGTGTGGTACTTGGTATCGATGCCGCTCTTGCACCGATCAAGGCCGCAATCTTTCCGCTCACAAAGAAGGACGGCCAGCCTGACATGGCCCACGCGATCGTGAACGACCTTCGCGGAGAGTTCACGGTCGACTACGACGAATCGGGAAGCATCGGCAAGCGTTATCGCAGACAGGATGAGGTCGGCACGCCTTTCTGCATCACGGTCGACAGCGAATCTGCTTCGGACGCATCCGTCACCGTTCGTGACCGCGACACACTTGCGCAGGATCGCGTGAATGTCTCGGAGGTGCGGCGCTATCTGCGCGACAGACTGGCGAGATGAACCTGGAGGATCTCCGGAGACGAGCCCAGGCGTTCACAGAGGATGTTTCGCGTGAGGGGTACCTCGCCTATTCGGGGCTGAAATCCGAAGCCGCGCTGCAGGAGATATACGCACGTTACCCGGATTTGATGGCGGAAGAATGTCTCGCGGATTGTATCGGCCGGTTTCGTGAAGCGCCGGCCGGATCGGAGGATGCGCGGACAGCACGAATGATGCTCGAGTGGCAGGTGGAGGCACGAGTAGGCAGGCAGCTCGCGCCAATGGACGAGCGGGAAGTGGTTCTCGAGAACTCGTCAGTGATACGTGTCGCCGATGGGCGCGAGATACCGTACCAGCGGGCCGCGATCGAAATTGCCAACAGCGGCGATCCAGCGGAGCGCGAGGCAATCGACAGTGCACGGGCCGCGGTTGCGGAAAAGACGTTTGCACCTCTGCATCGCGAGCGGCTCACGATCGAGCGCGACGCCGTCGCGTCACTCGGAATCGCTGAGAGCTACAACGCGACGTTCGAGATTCTGAGTGGAATTTCGCTCAGTCGGCTTCGCGGCGAATGCGAGTCCTTTCTCCGTGACACCTCGGGGATGTGGAGCTCCGTGCTGAGTGAGCATCTCGCGTCCGCCGGCCTGAAGCGCGGCGAAGCAACGCGCGCGGATTCGCTTGCACTGTTCAGGATGAGCCAGTTCGATGACGCGTTTCCCGCATCGTCCATGGAAGCCGTGATTCGGCGGAACTGCGAGGAGATGGGTCTGGATCCGACCGCGGGCGGCAAAATCATCTTCGATCTGGGAGACCGGCCTGGCAAGCGCCCGCGCGCGTTCTGCTCGCCCGTGCGTGTTCCCGAGGAAGTCTACCTGGTGATCCGCCCACTCGGCGGTCAGTCGGACTACGGAACCTTTCTGCACGAGCTGGGACACGCACTGCATTTCGCGAATACTCGCTCGGACTATCCATTCGAGTACCGGTTTTTGGGCGACAATTCGGTAACCGAAGGCTATGCAATGCTGTTCGATCACCGCACCGCGCGGCGCGAGTGGTTACAGCGATATACGGGCCTCGATCGCAAACGTGCCGGCGACTTTCTCAGGCATTCCGGATTCGAGGAACTGCACTTTGTACGACGGTATTGCGCGAAGCTCCTGTACGAGATCGAGGTGTACGGTGGAAGCACCTCGTGGGATTCGCTGCCCGACGTCTACACAGAAACGCTCGCGGACGCGACGGGGTTCCGTTACCGCCCGGAAGACGCCTTCCTGGACCTGGATCCGCGATTCTATTCCACACGGTACCTCCGCGCATGGCAGCTCCAGTCCCTGCTGGATGAGGGACTCGTGGAGCGCTTCAACGAAGACTGGTGGAGAAATCCTGCAACCGGTCCGTGGCTGGTGGGTGAACTGTTTGCGGAAGGCCAGCGCGAAAGCGCGAGCGAGCTGGCGCACCGGGTCGCAGGTGCCGACATCAGCTTTGGCCCCATCACCCGCAGGATCGAAGCGCTCCTTTCCGTCTGATGCGGAGCCGCCGGTACAGTCGGGTCGCCCGTGGCATCCGGTTGCAGGGCCCCGTTAGATTTGAAGCATGGCGCAGACCGATAGAACCCTCCAGGAAACCCGCACCACACTGAGCCCCGCTGAGGTCTTGGCTGAAGCGAAGCGTTTCTTCGCGCGGCGCAACTCCATCTACACTGCCTTCCCCGATATGGAAGGACCGACTTTCGTCTCCATGCGCGGCATGGGTGGCGAGGAAGTGGTCATCGGTGTCGCGGAGCGAGATGGCGCAACTGCGGTCAGCGGGTCCACCTACATGTTCGATCAACAGGTAGCGCGTTTCCTTTCATCGCTGCCGATCGCAGAAGCGCCCGGCGTCGGTGGAGTGCCGCGCGAACTGCCCGAGTCGACAGAAAGTCTCGCATGAGCGGGCGCTTTCCGAATTCGTTGCGCGCGCGTCCGGGCGTGATCACCGTCGCCGACTCGACGTCCGGTGCCGTCGTTCGATTTCGCGTTGAAGCGCCCGCAGTGTGGGACGTGGTGCGTATAGACGCGCATAGCGCCGACTCTGTTCGGACGGCAAAGGTGTGTGCGCTCAACGCGCTGATTCCCGACGCCCTGTTCCCCGAAGAATTCTCCGTCAAGCTCGCAGGCGTCGAGATCTTCGATGAATCGAAGTCTCTCGCCGAAAGCGGCGTGGTGGATGGCTCGACGCTGTTGCTGTCTCACAGAAGACGTCGGCCGGTACGGTAGAGGCCTCGGCGAACGGTCCGGTTGCCGGATCCGTGTCGCGAGCCCTTCCGAAGATGCAGCAAACCGCATTCATCTCGAGCTCCGATTGTGGGCGGCATGACACGGGCTGGGGACATCCCGAACACGTCGGCCGGCTGGTCGCGATCATGCGCGCGGTCCGGAACGACTACGAGATGTTCCCGCTGCTCGAGCATGTGCAGGGGCGCAATGCGACCGTGGACGAATTGTCGCTCGTGCACGATCGCGGCTACGTCGAATCCATCCGCGACATCTGCGCATCCGGCGGAGGACGCCTCGACGTGGATACCGTGGCGAGCGAGGGCTCGTGGGATGCGGCCACCGCAGCGGCTGGCTGCGTCCTGGACGGAGTTGACATGGCGTTCGACGGGCGATCGACACGAAGTTTCTGCGCCGTTCGTCCGCCTGGTCATCACGCTGTCGCCGAGCACTCGATGGGCTTCTGTATATTCGGCAGCGTTGCGCTGGGTGCGCACTACGCGATGCGAAAGCACGGTGCGCGCCGTGTGCTGATCGCAGATTGGGATGTGCATCATGGGAACGGAACGCAGGCACTGGTGCAGGACGAGGCGGCGATTCGTTTCATGTCCACCCATCAGTGGCCGTTCTATCCAGGAACCGGCCCCGCCGAGGATCGCGGGCCGCTTGGCACGATCCGCAACGTACCAATGCCCGCGGAACTCCCGGCCAAACGCTACGTGGAGGCTTTCGAACGAGCGTTCGAGGAAAGTCTGGATCAGTTCCAGCCTGACCTCATCCTCGTCTCAGCTGGATTCGACTGCCTCGCCGGCGACGCTATCGGCGGATTCACGCTCGAGATGGAGCACGTGGATCGCCTTACGCGGTTCGTGGTGCGGCAAGCGGACGAGCAGTGCGAGGGACGTCTCGTAAGCGCTCTGGAAGGTGGCTACACGCCCGCCCGTCTCGCCGAGGCAGTGGTTGTACACCTTCGTGCACTCGCCGGCCTGCCCGCGGCCGGATAGCTTTCGAAAGTGATGTCAGAAGGCAATCGAGTGACACCCGCGCCAGCGGTGCTCCGCCTGGTCAGGATGGCGATCATTGATAGATGGCGGGCTACCGGAGAGGATCTCTACCGCGAGGTCGCCCGGCTCGCCGAAATCGAAAAGGGCCACGAGATAGTGGTCGCTGGCTGCGGCAGGGGACTGACCACAGAATGGCTGGCGCATCGCACAGGCTCGTCGGTCACGGGAGTGGACTCGGACGAGGAGGATATTCATCAGGCGGAAGAACACGCGCGTGAGACCGGCCTCGCTCTCAGCTACCAGCATTCGCAGCTCGACGATCTTCCCTACGAGAGCGGTGTGTTCGACGCGTCCATTGGAGAGCCCGACATTGCGGCGGCGACGTCGCCGGAAAGAGCAGTTGCGGAATTGGCTCGCGTGACGAAGCCGATGGGTGCCGTGGTGCTGCTTCAGCTCACGTGGAGTTCGGAGCTTCCGACGTCGCGCCGCGAGTTGCTCGTCGAGCGACTCGGCCTGCGTCCGCGAATGCTCGTCGAGTGGAAGCAGATGCTGCGCGATGCAGGGGTGGTGGACATCCAGGTGAACGACTGGACGAACGAGTGCGACGAGGAACTGATTCCGGCAGGCACTGATGCGTCGCCGAAGCTTACCTGGCAGGGCAAGCTGCAGGTCATGGGACGTGCGCTACGCAGGTCAGGGTGGGCGGAGGCGCGTCAGGCGCTGGTGCAGGAGACGGAGCTTCTTCGCGATCTCTCACGCGAACGCTCGATGAATTTCTCCATCATCAAGGGCGTCAAATGGCCGCACGCTCTTCCGATCCAGTCCGCCGCCAATGGCTAGCGGCGCAGCCACGGGGCTGCGACTGTACGGAGTGATAGACGACGAACTGGTGGAGCAGGACTTCCTCGCCAATCAGAAGCTTCTGCTCGTGCTGTGCAACGACCTCGCTGCGGTCGTCGCGCCCGCAGCGTACGTGGCCGCCGAACCTACGGATGATGATCTCGCAGACTACGTTCGCGTGCTGGACGCGTTGAGCGAGAAAGGCCCGGTTGTGCCGGCTCCACCGGGGACGGTATTCGCGAGTGAAGACGTTGTTTCTCGCTGGCTCGACGTGCACTACGGAAAGCTGCACGAGGCGCTCGCGGCCATTGACCGGCGTGAAGACGGCCGGCCACCGTATGAATACGTGCGCATGGAGCTTCGTCACTGATGTTCTGTCCCGCATGTGGATCCTGGAACCGCGGGAATGCGGCGCGTTGCACTCGCTGTGACGCGGCGTTGCCTCTCGTCCCGGGAGGCGCGGGCCGCGAGGAACGCCCCGACGCTGACATCACCTCGCTTCGTCACGTGATCGGGGGCAGGTACAGCGTGTCCCACCGAATCGGCGACGGCGGAATGGCAACGGTGTACTACGCCATGCACTCGGCGCTGGATCGCCCGGTCGTTCTCAAGGTTCTCCATCCGCATCTCGCCCGCGATACGGACATGCGAGAGCGATTCAGACGCGAGGCGGAAACGGCTGCGCAGCTGGTGCACCCGCATGTATGCAACATAATTGATTTCGGGATGACGGAGCGCCACGTGTACACGGTGATGCCGTACATGTCGCGAGGAACACTCGGTGACAGGATCTCGGGGCGCCGCTCGCTTGCGCCGGAACGCGTCGCGGCAGTGTGCGCACAGGTCGCCAGCGCGCTGGACTACGCGCACCGCCATGGTGTAGTGCACCGCGACATCAAGCCGGACAACGTGCTGTTCGATGAGGACGAGCATGCGGTGGTCACCGATTTCGGAATCGCCACCGCGCACTTCCGCGCGCGAATGACCGGGACCGGTCACGTGATGGGCACGCCTCATTACATGTCGCCTGAGCAGGCGCGTGGTCGCCTGCTCGATGGCCGGAGCGATCTGTACACGCTTGGAATCGTCATGTACGAGACGCTCGTCGGATTCGTTCCGTTCGACGGCGCGGACATCTATTCAATTACATCGAAGCATCTGGAGGAAGTACCCGTCGCGCCCGATGTGGTGGATTCACGCGTGCCGGAGGCATTATCGTCCGTCGTGATGCGCTGCCTGGCGAAGGATCCCGCCGCACGCTACCAACGCGGGAACGACGTTGCGGACGCCCTCATCCAGTACCTGGCGCAGACTGGTGCGCCCAATCCCGAAAAACGGAATGGCTGGTTTTCACGCGTGCTGCCATCGTTCGTCAGCACGTCATGAAGCTCAGCTGGGAGCGGATCTCGCTCAGCACGCGTATGCCGTTCG
Source organism: Gemmatimonadota bacterium (assembly GCA_030946285.1). GTDB lineage: Bacteria > Gemmatimonadota > Gemmatimonadetes > Gemmatimonadales > Gemmatimonadaceae > Fen-1247. Next base: position 18,142 of record JALYYT010000151.1, on the reverse strand, counting down.
TCATCTCCAGATGGGGATACTCCGGTCACGAGAACGTGATCGTGTCGGTCACCGATGGCGAACACTCGGGTATGGGCGAGGCAGCGCCGAACAGGTACTATCGCGAGTCCGCAGATTCGGTCGTCGCCGCGCTCGAGCGTTTCGTGCCCATTCTCGAGAACGCGGCTACCTGGTCACTGGAAGCGACGGAAGTCGCGCTCGCCGCGGCGCTTGAGGGAAACGCATCAGCGCGCGCCGCTGTCAGCTCCGCGCTCCACGACCTCTACGGACGAAAACTTGGCGTATCCGTCCACAGACTGTGGGGGCTGGAGACAGATTGCCAGACAATGTCCAGCTACACCATCGCGATCGACGACGTGGAAGGACTGCGCCGGAGAGTAGCCGAGGCTTCGGAATATCCGATCCTCAAGATCAAGCTGGGCACCGATAGGGATGATGAGATCGTTCGCACAGTCCGCGAGGCGGCACCCGGAAAGATCCTGCGCGTCGACGCCAACGCGGCGTGGACCGCACCGGTTGCTGTCGAACGGTGTGCCATGCTGCGCGACTTCGATGTCGAGTCTGTCGAGCAGCCAGTGGCCGCTGACGACCTGGAAGGCATGCGGTTCGTGCACGAACGATGCGGCATGCCCGTAATCGCCGACGAATCATGCCTCGTCGCGCATGACGTGCCGCGCCTCGCTGGTGCGTGCGATGCGGTGAATCTGAAGCTTGCGAAGTGCGGAGGCCTGCGCGAGGCGATCCGTATCGTGAACGTCGCGCGTGCGCATGACATGGCCGTGATGGCTGGGTGCATGATCGAGACTTCGCTCGGAATCTCGGCGATCGCGCAACTAGCTCCCTTGCTCGATACCGCGGATTTCGACGGAGCTGCGCTGCTTGCCGCCGATCCCTTCGATGGCGTCACGATTGACGGCGGTCGTGTGCGGTTGACCGATCGGCCGGGGTTGGGCGCGGAACGACGGCCTCCAGCGTGACGGACGCCGCGCGCCGCCTGGTGGAGGTCGCGCTGCCGGTGCCCCTCTTCAGAACCTTCGTCTATTCTCTCGAAGGCGAATACGATTATGAGGCACGGGTCGGCAGCAGGGTGCTCGTGCCGTTCCGCAAGCGCCACGAGATTGGCGTAGTGGTAGCCACCGATGCCGCGGAGCCGGCACGCGGAATCGTCAAGCCTGTCGCATCGGTGCCCGATGCGGAGCCCGCTCTGGACGACGCCCTGCTTGCCCTCGCGCGGTGGATTTCCGAATACTACGTGGTGCCGCTCGGGATCGTGGTGCGATCGGTACTTCCTGCCTTGCTCAGTGGTGCGTCGCAGCTCACACCCGCGGTCAAGACGCGTCGCGTCGTCAGCATCCGGGATGACATTCCGACGCTGCTGCAGCGGGAAAAGGCCTTCGCGCGCGCGCCGCAGCAACGGGCACTGTTCGAGTTGCTGGAATCGCTTGGTGGCACGAGCAGTGTCGAGCATCTGCTGGAACAGCTCCAGTTTTCGCCGTCGGTTCTGAGTTCTCTGGAAAAGCGTGCGCTGGTTACAATCGAGCGCGAGCAGGTTCAGCGCGATCCGTTCGCCGGGCGCACGCCACGCAAGGAGGAGCGTCATGTTCCCACGGCCGAGCAACTCGCGGTCATTCAGCGACTGCGGGACGGAAAGCCTGGCGACGTGTTTCTGCTCCACGGGGTGACCGGAAGCGGGAAGACGCTCGTATACATCGAGCTTCTGAAGGACATCGTCATGAGGCAGGGACGGACGGCGATAGTACTCGTTCCGGAGATCGCCCTCACACCCCAGACTGTGGATCGCTTCCGTGCTGTCTTCGGCGACGACGTCGCTGTCCTTCACAGCGCGCTCAGCGACGGTGAGCGATACGACGCGTGGAGCGCGCTCCGTCGCGGCGATAAGCGTATCGCAGTCGGCGCGCGGTCCGCGATCTTTGCGCCGCTCGCGAATCTGGGCGCGATAATCGTGGACGAGGAGCACGAATCGAGCTACAAGCAGGGTGAAACCCCTCGTTATCATGCGCGCGAGACAGCCATCGTACGCGCGACGGCCGAGGGCGCCGTGGTCGTACTCGGCAGCGCGACTCCGTCACTGGAATCATGGACGAACGCAGCAGCTGGAAAGTTCCAGCTGCTGGAGTTGCCGGATCGCGTGGGCGGCGCCACTTTGCCCGTTGTTCAGGTCGTGGACCTGCGGAAGAGCGTCGCGGAATCGGTCGCGAAGGGAGGAGAAGAAGATTACCAGCGCGTAATCACGTCGCCTCTGGACGCTGCGATTCGTACGCGACTCGATCGTGGAGAGCAGAGCATACTGCTGCTCAACCGGCGGGGCTACTCCGCTTTCGTACAGTGCGACAGTTGCGGCAACGTCGCGACGTGTCCCAACTGCAGCATCACGCTCACATACCATCGCTCCCCGGAAAGACTGGTCTGTCACTACTGCATGCACCAGGAAGAGCCGCAACGTGTGTGCAAGCGCTGCGGCGGCGTAACGCTGCGACGTCGCGGACTCGGCACCCAGCAGGTCGAGAAGCTCGTATGCGAGCGCTTTCCTTCGGCACGTGTCGCCAGAATGGATGTGGACACGACGTCCGCGAAATGGGCGCACGCGGAGATTCTCGATCGCGTGGGAGCTGGAGAGGTGGACATTCTTCTCGGTACGCAGATGATCGCGAAGGGTCTGGATTTTCCGAACGTGACGTTCGTTGGAGTGATAGACGCAGACGTCGGGATAAATCTTCCCGATTTTCGCGCGAGCGAACGCTGCTTCCAGCTGCTCAGCCAGGTTGCAGGACGATCCGGGCGTGCGATGAAGGGAGGCGAGGTACTGATACAGACCCGCGTACCGACGCATCACGCCGTCACATGCGCTGTCACCCACGATTACCGTGCTTTCGTGACCGAAGAGCTCGCGGGTCGCGTGAACCCGCCCTATCCGCCGAACAATCGCCTCGCGAATATCGTCTTCAGTGGCACCGTGGAATCGAGCGTCGCGGATCTCGCCATCGCCGGAACAGCATGGTTGCGCAGGCTGGCTCGCGCACGAGAGAGCCAAGGAATCACTATCGTGGGGCCCGCGCCGAGCGCGGTCGAGCGAATAAAGACGCGATGGCGCTGGCATGTTCTGCTCAAGTCTGAACATCCGCACGAGCTCACGCGCGTGGCACGCTACTTCCTCGAACGGTTCGCTGTGCCCGCGAGGGACGGTCTTCGCGTGACACTCGACCGCGACCCGGTGTCGCTTCTGTGAGCTTCAAGGCGTGAGAGTCAACGAACGGTGGCTGAGGCAGCGGTGTTTCGCGTGCTGCGGAATTCTTCTGACCCTGGTGATTGCAGCGTGTCCCGCCGCCAAGCCTACCTACGTTCCACACGACAGATCACTCAGTTCGCTCCCGCTTTATTTCTACCCCGCGTCGGGCAAGGCAAGAGCGGTCCTCATCTTCTTCGGCAATGACGTCGGATTCTGGGAGGCGCACGAGGAACTCGCCCGTCGCATCTCGGCGACCGGTGTGGACGTCATCGGCCTCGACGTCAGGAAGTACATCGACTGCCTCCCCGCGGCTCAGCCAGCACGGGAAGCCGCGTTTACGGACGCCATCGACGGTGTGATTGCTCGCTCTGTAAGGGAGCTCGATGCTGACAGCCTGCCCCTGATCCTTGGTGGCCACTCGTTCGGCGCAGACCTGGCGCTGTGGACCGCTGTCCACGCAGCGCCGCCGCGAACTGTTGGCGTACTGGCTCTGGGGCCCACTGGGCGAAGTCACTTCTACGTGACCGCTTACGATCGCGCGAACATCGGTGAGCCGAACGAGGCGGGAAGTTTTTCGATTCAGGATCTGATAAGCGAGACGCCGTCAAGGTTGCGTATCGCACTGTTGAGAGGATCCAAGGACCGTCGGATCACCTTCGATTCCGCCTTCCAGGCGGCGGGCGGATCGCGGCTCCGCTACACCAGAATTCCGTTTGCTTCCCACTCTCTCAGATCACTCACGATAGCGGGCCCCATGGCCCAGCGGGCCGTGGACTGGATCCTGAACGGGAATTGATCGGCCCCCGGCGATTGTTGATTGCCGCGTGTGGTGCGACCTTACAACGTATGAACGAGACCACAGAGCGTTTCTTCCAGGAGATATCCGACCGGGTCGGTTACGATCAGGTAGCGGAGCTGTATCTCTTCCCGGTGATACGCCAATCGGGCGTCGAGGCCGCGGTCGCAGTTGTGGCCGCATACCCCGACCCGACGGTCGAGTCACACGAGCCGCGCCACGTGGTGTACTCGGCCAGCTACCGGCTCGCGGTGAAGGGGACTGACCGCGGCAAGTGGAATGTGGAGGTCATCGCCGAGGCCGATGCGCCGCTCATCACGGTCGAGGAAGTCGTGCGTGGAGTCGTTCAGCGCAGCGGTGAACAGTTTCAGCCGGAACGGATAACGGGCGGCGAGTTCAGAGCGATCGTGCCAGCTCCAGCAGTCGCGCAATCGGAGCCGGCTTGAGCAGCACTTCGGCGCAGCCCGCGTTGATGCATCGCTGACGCAGGTTTTCGTCGTCGTGACCGGTCAACGCGATCGTACGCGGCGGCGCGATGCCACTCTTCCGCAGGTGATCGAGCGCCGTAAGTCCGTCGCCGTCCGACAGGGTGATGTCGAGGAGCATGACGTCAGGCTTCCAGGAAGTCGCGATGTCGATAACGGATTGTACCGACATGGCGATTGCCACATCGAAGCCGCTCTCCTCGAACAGTAGTCGCAGCGCAGAGGCAACCAGCTCGCTGTCCTCAGCTATCAGCAGGCGTCGATTCGACACGTGGTATGGTGAAGATGAAGCGCGCGCCTTCACCCACGGCGCTGTCCACCCAGATCCGTCCGCCATGAAGCTCGACGAGCTTTCGCGCGATTGTGAGCCCCAGCCCCGTCCCGTGATGCCGCCGCGACGCGGAAGAATCAACCTGAGCGAATTCGTCGAAGATCAGTTGCTGGTGTTCCGGCGCGATTCCGATCCCGTCATCTCCGACCTCCACGAAGTGCGCAGGCGTACCGTTGTCCTGATCGTACCATGCGCGAACCCAGACATGCCCGCCGGCCGGAGTGAAGTCGATGGCGTTGCCGATCAGATTGTTCAACACGTGCGTGATCTTCTCGCGGTCGGCGACCACCGGCGGCAGCGATTCGTGGATCTGCGTCGCGACGGAGAGCGAGTGCCGACGAGCTACAGCCTCGTTGATCACGCTGGCCTGCTTCGCCACATCGACAAGCTGGAACTCGCTCGCGGAAAGGCGTAGGCGATCCGCCGTTGCCTTGGCGTAGGTGAGAATTTCCCCGACCATGTCGAGCAGCTGGCGGCCGCCGGAAATGATGGCGGATACGCTCTCCACCTGCCGTGGCGGCATGATGCCGAGTATGCCGTCGCGCAGGATCTCCGCGTGTGTGATGATCGCCGTGAGAGGCGTGCGCAGATCATGCGAGATATTGGAGAGAAACTGCGTCTTCCCCGCGTCGCGTGACGCAAATTCTGCGAGCTGGCGGCGTGCGTCGTTCAGCTCCGACTCGAGCGCCGCGGCACGAAGTTCGAGGTTTGCCGCGGGATCAGTCACGTGCATACGGGAAAGCTACACTCCGGCCGTGACCTCCTCAACCAACTGCTGCCGGCGGAGGAGAGCCCAGTAACGCCCCTCGGCGGCCAGGAGATCAGCGTGCGTACCGCGTTCGACGACCCGGCCTTCATCGAGCACCAGAGTCATGGCGGCGTCGCGGAGTGCGCTCGCGCGATGCGACGCGATCACTGCGGTGCGGGCGGAAAGCGCCGACCGCAGCGCGCGCAGGATCTCCGCCTCGGTGTAGGTATCCACAGCGGACAGGGCGTCGTCGAGCAGGACAATCGAGGGCCGCCTCGCAAGCGCTCGAGCCAGCGCAGCACGCTGCTTCTGGCCACCCGACAGATTGATTCCGCGCTCACCGAGGACCGTCTCGTAGCTGTCGGGGAACGCGGAAATTGTGTCGTCTAGCTGGGCGATCATCGCCGCTTCGCGCCAGGCATCCGGGTCGTCGCCGGGACTGAGCCCGTAGGCGAGATTCGTCCTTATCGTGTCGCTGAAGAGGAGGCTTTCCTGCGGAACGTAGCCGATCTCGCGTCGCAGCTCGTCGAGCGGTAGCCGCGTTACCGGGACGCCATCCACGAGTACCTCCCCACGCTGCGGGTCGTATACCCGCGCGATCAGGTCTATGAGTGCGCTCTTCCCGCTTCCAGTGGCGCCGACGATTCCCGCGGTGGCGCCGGCCGGAATCACGAAGCTTACGTCCTGTAAAACCCAGCGCGGCTCGTCTCCGCCGGTTGTTGGAAAGTGGAAACAGACATTGCGGAACTCGATGGATCGGCCGCCGCCGGTATCGGGAAGGTGGAGCTCCGGCGGCCTGGTTAGTATCCGTGGCGACTCGTCCAGGATATGCAGCAGTCTCCCCATCGATGCATCGCCACGCTGGAAAAGATTTATGACCCATCCGAGCGCAATGAGTGGCCAGGTCAGCATGGTGAGGTACATCCCGAACGCTACGAAAGCTCCGATCGATATCGTGCCACGAAGAGCGAGTATGCCGCCGAATCCGAGGACCACCACCGCGCCTGCGCCGGCAAGAGTGGAAAACAGCGGCTGCATGATTCCCCAAAGTCTCACGAGCGCCATGTTGCGCGTGAGGTATTCCTGATTGAGCGAGCCGAAATGCGCGATCTCCGAGGCTTCCTGACGGTAGGCGCGTACGATGCGCACACCCGTAAGATTCTCCTGCGCGTGTGTGGTGAGTGAGGAAAAATGTTCCTGAACGGATTCGAATCGCAAGTGAATCAGTTTTGCGAGCCTCACGCTGATGACTGGCAGCAGGATCGTCGGAAGCAGCGCAAGGAGCGTCAGCCTGACGTTTATCCGCGACATGAAGTACAGCGCGAACATCCCGCCGAAGATCGTATTCGTCAGATACATGATCGCGGGGCCCGCCGTCATTCGGACAGCGCCGAGGTCGTTGGTGAGCCGCGCCATGATATCGCCCGTCCGCGTGCGACCGTAGTACGATGCATCCAGTGATTCCAGATGAGCGAACAGATCATTGCGAAGGTCGTACTCCACCCAGCGGCTGAGACTGTTCAGCAGCTGGCGCATTCCGAACCGGAGCCCGCCGCCAACCAGTGCGGTGACCACGATCGCGCCAGCGAGAATCCACACGTGCCGGAGAGCACCGCCGGCGCGAATCGCGTCAATCGCGGTTTCCAGAATTCGCGGAATCACAGAAGTGGTGCCAGCACCCAGCACTACAACCGCAAGCCCCACAACGAGTTGCGTCCGATAGGGTCGAAAGTAGGGCGTGAGCCTGCGGAGATTTGGAAGCATTTCTGGCACACCGATTGCCCCTTTATCTACGGATACGTCCGTCCACGCAAATAGAGAGGAGATTCATGTCAAAATATATCCATCGAGCACGCCAACTCGCTGTCATTCCGGCTGCATTCGCGATGTTCGCGATCGGCGCGTGCAGCGGAGAAAAAAAGACCGACACGCTCGCGCAGGATTCGACGCTCAACTCAGACATCCAGCTTGCGAACAAGGATACTGCAGCACAGCCGCAACTTACCGACGTTCCAGCGAAGACGACTCCCGCGCCTGCTCCGGCAGCGACCGCGCCTCGTCCCCGCACCGCTCCATCAGCACCGCGACGCGAGCCCGCGCCTGCTCCGACTCCTCGTCCGAGGACGAGCACTACGGCAAGCGGAAACACCGTGACGCGTACACCGGGGGGACGCGAGACAGCCATGGGAACGATCCCGGCTGGTACTTCCATCGCGCTCACTTCCAACTCTCGCGTCTGCACCAATACGAATCAGGTGGGACAGACTGTGTCGGCGACTGTCGCCAATTCGGTGACTGGCAGCAACGGCGCTGTTATTCCGGCCGGCGCCACGGCGCAGCTCGAGATTACCGAGCTCAAGCGCAGCGACAACATGAACGACAAGATCCAGATGGGATTCGCCGTACGTTCGATCACTTTCGGCGGGCACACGTATCCGGTCTCGGCCACGGTGAGCTCGGCGCAGGTAGACCGCGTGCGCAACCAGCCGGGCAGCAAGGATGCGCAGAAGGTCGCGACGGGTGCCGCAGTCGGCGCAATAGTAGGCCAGATAATGGGACATAGCACCAAGTCCACCATCATCGGTGCGGGCGTCGGCGCGGCAGCGGGTGCGGGCACGGCGGCGGCGACGGCCAACTACGAAGGCTGCGTTCCGACGGGCGGCAACATCACGATCGCCCTGAGCAATTCCGTCCAGGTTCACAGCTGAGTCAACGACACAATTCGGTATAGTGGCACCAGAAGACCCCGCTCGATCGAGCAGGGTCTTCTGCGCATGCGGATGTGAGCGTCGCCGAGTCCGTATCGCGGCGGTAACTTTACGGTCGTGAAAGACCCGAGAGCCACAGAGCGAAGGAACCCGCGCACGGTCGATATCGATCTCGCCGGCGCGCGAGAAATCGTCGCGGTCATGAGCAGCGAGGATTCGCTGGTGCCAGTCGCGGTCGCGAGTCAGCTCGACCAGGTCGCGCGCGCGGTGGACATCGCGGCGGACTCATTCCGTAATGGCGGCAGGTTGTTCTACGTGGGCGCGGGAACGTCTGGCAGGCTCGGGGTGCTCGACGCGAGCGAGTGCCCGCCGACGTTCGGCACCGATCCGGAGATGGTTCAGGGAATAATCGCTGGCGGGGTCCCGGCTCTCACAAGATCGCAGGAAGGGGCGGAGGACGATCCGGCCCGCGGAGCTGCCGAGCTCGACGCACGATCAGTTACCCAAAACGATTTCGTCGTCGGGATCGCGGCCTCGGGTACTACTCCGTTCGTCCACGGCGCCATTCACCGCGCCAGGGAACTCGGCGCGCGTACCGCAATCGTGGCATGCACGGAGCCTCCGTCGTCGCTGCTCGCTGCGTGTGATGTGGCCATTCTGCCGATCGTGGGGCCTGAAGTCGTGACCGGGTCCACGCGGCTCAAGGCTGGGACCGCGACAAAGCTCGTTCTCAACATGATCACGACCGGCGCCATGATAATGATCGGGAAGACGTACGGCAATCTCATGGTGGACATGCGCGCGACCAACGTCAAACTCGCCGATCGCGCGGAGCGGATCATCATGGATGTCACGGGTGTCACCCGTGAAGGCGCGCGGGAAGCACTCGCCGCTTCGGGCGGAACGGTCAAGACGGCGATAGTCATGCAGCTGCTCAACGTCGGTCGGAAAAGTGCGGAGCAGATGCTCGAGAAAGAGGGCGGCGTGATCAGGCGCGTGATCCCGGGCGCGCCTCCGCCGGTCGGTGATGACTGACGGTATTCACGTAGGTCTCATGTCCGGGACTTCGCTGGACGGCATATCGGCCGCAGCCGTCAGGTTCAACTCAGAAAACGACCGGATCGTGCACGAGTTGCTGGCGTTTCAGTCAGTTCCGTATGACACCGACCAGCGAGCCAGACTTCATGCGGCGATGACCGCCGCCACCGCAGAGGAATACTGCGCGCTCGGCTTCGAGCTTGGCGAGTGGCTCGCCGACGCGGCGAAAGCGGTGATTGACACTGCGGGAATCGCCATGTCCGACGTCCGCGCAATTTCGAGTCACGGCCAGACGATCTGGCATTCTCCGCGACGCTCGACACTGCAGATCGGCGAATCGGCAGTGATCGCGGAGCGCACCGGCGTGGATGTCGTTTCCGATTTTCGCGTACGCGACGTCGCTGCAGGCGGTGAAGGTGCGCCGCTCGTTCCGATCGCCGATGCACTTCTGTACTCTGCGCCCGACCGGTGGCGCGTGCTGCAGAATATCGGCGGTATCGGCAACCTTACCGTCGTTCCACCGCACGGCGAGCTGTCGCATGTCCGCGCTTTCGATACCGGACCCGGTGTGGTGATCATCGACTACGTCGTGCGAAAAATGTACCCGCAGCTTCGGTTTGACGATCGCGGCAAAATCGCCGCGGCGGGACGAGTGAATGACACGGTCGTGGAGAACCTGCTGCGTGCACCGTACTTCGCCGGCGCGCCACCCAAGTCGACCGGTAGAGAATCATTCGGCGACACTTTCGCGGAACAGCTGCTCACCATGCTCGGCGATCGAAAGCCGCCGGAAGATGCCGTCGCCACTGCAGTTGCACTCACGGCGCGCTCGATCGCGGCAGCCGTCCGTGAGTTCGTCGACGAGCGCGCAACCGAGATGATCGTGTCCGGCGGAGGAGCTCGGAACGACGCTCTCGTGGAGTCGATCCGGATCGCCCTTCCGACGATGTCGGTAACCTGTTTCGACGATCTGTACTACGACGGCGAAGCGAAGGAGGCCGTGGCCTTCGCGCTACTGGGGTACCTGCACCTCGCGAACAAGCCGGGCAACCTCATCGGAGCCACCGGCGCACGCGGTCCGAGAGTGCTTGGGAAGTTGACCCCCGCCTAGACGCCTCTGCCGGCGCCTCTGCCGGCGTCTCGGTCGGCGGCTCGTTCGGATCACCGGGCTCGAAGCGAGCAGCCACCACGGTGATGTTGTCGTGGCCGCCATGCGCATTCGCGAACGCCACGAGCCGCTCACAGACAGTCTCCATGTTGTCGTCGGCGAGGGCGATGCGCGCTATGTCATCCGGACTCACCAGATTGGACAGCCCGTCGCTGCACAGCATCAGCACGTCTCCAACCTCCGCGTGCTCATGGTAGATGTCCGGTGAGACTGTGGCTTCAGAACCTAGCGCCTGCAGGATGATGTTGCGCCGGTCGCTGTTTGCCGCCTCTCCTTCCGTAATCTCACCCGCGTCGATGAGTCGCTGGATGAGTGACTGATCCTTGGTTACCTGTCGGGCGACGCCGCCGCGCACCAGGTACGCGCGACTGTCACCGACCTGCGCGATCGCGATCTCCGAGTCGTGCACGAGCGCGAGCGTCGCTGTTGTCGCCATCCCTCGATGCTGCGGATTGCCGGCCGCGTATGTGTAGATCACGTGGTTTGCGGATGCCATGCTCGAGCGGAGCGCGGCATCAACACCGGAAGCCGAACGGGGCCAGTCGGTTTCGTACCTTCGGCGCAGCTCTATGAACATGGTGTCCGTCGCCATGAGACTCGCAATCTCGCCGGACGCGGCACCACCGACTCCGTCAGCAACCACCAGGAGAGCGGGGGTGTGCGGAACGGTGATGGTCGTCGTAGTCCCCTTCATTACGACGGCGTCACGGCCAAGAGCGGCAACGAGGTAGCTGTCCTCGTTCAGCGTGCGTACCCGTCCGACGTCGGTACGACCACCCGCAACCACTACCAACGGGCGCGGGGTCTGCGTGGGGCCGGGATGGGCGCGCTCGGGCATTGGGAAGAATACACCCGAAGGATGCTGACCGTCACCGTCTCCGTGACTACCTTATGTCGCATGTCTTCCCGTCATGCCATCTCGCGACCGTCCCGTACGCTGGCCGGAGTCGCAATGGCCGTCGTCAGCGCCGCGTGCGCGACGCGGCCGCCGGAAGCAGCCCCGAGGCCGGTGCCGTCACCGCGCCGTACCCCTGAAGTACCGGTGGCGGCGTCGGTCGTGAGAGCGCCGTTGCCGCCTGCGAATCCGATGCTGCCGCCCGTCCCTCAAGTCAACGGGCCGCTTTCGGTGAGGGTCGTGTATCCCGATCGGAGCGCGCTCATCACATCGCGTGACTCGAACTTCATCATCGGGTCGGTGGGCAATGGTGGCGCCGGGCTCCGCATCAACGGTGACCTCGTTCCCGTCTGGCCGAATGGTGCCTTCCTCGGCTGGGTTCCAAATCCGCCCGCTGATTCCCAGTGGTACGACCTCGTCGCGTACAGTGCAACGGATACTGTGAAGCTGCGATATCCGGTGCGCACGCTCGCGGGGGTCGGCCCTCGCCCAGTGGAACCACCTGCGGTGACGACGTTCGCCAGGCCGCTGCCTGCGACGCTGCGCGACGATTCGCTCGATCGCACTGTCAGCGATACGGACGACGTCATCATCGGCCGTCCGACTCCGGGTGGCGACTATAAATGGTTCCTCTTCCCGGGTACACCGGTGCGGCTGCTCGAGTATCGCAACGACATGGCCCGCGTGAGCCTCGATCGCGGCCAGGATGTCTGGGTTCAGCGACGTGACGTGAAGTCCGCCGGCCAGACGGACGATTCGGCGTCACTCACCGCAGGCCCTGCGCGAATGTCGTCATCGGACGAAAGCGTGGATGTGCAGTTCGCCGTAAGTGCGCCGCCCGCGTACGCGGTGAATGAATCGGAGCGGGAGATCACGCTGACGCTATACAACGTGAGTGCCGATTCGCCTTTCGAGCCGGCGCCGGATTCTCTCATCGAGAGTGCGACGCAGACGCGCGAGAATCCGCGCACCATCTACCGCTTCACGCTGACGCGCGCCGTCTATGGCTATCGTGTTCTCTTCGAGAACGGTCAGTTCAAGCTGAGCATCCGGCGTCCCCCGGTGGTCAATGCGGTGGAACCACTGCGCGGCATGACCATAGTCGTCGATCCGGGGCACCCCCCGATCGGCGCAACCGGTCCCACGGGTCTCTATGAGCCTGTGCCGACGCTTGCCGTGGGTTTGCGCGTTCGCGATCTGCTCGAGGCGCGCGGTGCTCGTGTGGTGATGACCCGCACGAACGCCGCTCCGGTCGCGCTCGGGGAGCGTCCGATAATCGCTCGGCGAGCCGATGCAAATGCATTCGTCTCGATTCACCTCAACGCCGATGGCGACGGACAGAATCCGTTCCGAGACAATGGTACGGGGACCTACTATTTCCAGCCACAATCGAAGGCTCTCGCGCGTATGATCCAGGACGCGCTGGTGCCGAGGATGGGGCTGCGCGATCGCGGGATATTCTATCAGAACCTGGCGGTCGCACGGCCGACCTGGTATCCAGCCGTGCTCGCGGAGGGATTGTTCATCATACTGCCGGACCAGGAGGCAGCGATCCAGACGCCACAGTATCAGGAAGCCTATGCCAGGGGAATCGTGGATGGTCTGGAAAAGTATTTCGCGACGCTCGTCAGATAGATGAAGTTTCTCGCCGCTCGGGGAGCATGCTGTGTCCGGTATCTGGTCGGCGTCTGGCTGGCCAGTCTCGTTCTCGCTGGAGCTGCGCGCGCGCAGATTCCGTCCAACGAGCGGTGGCGCACGATCGAGACGGAGCACTTCAGGGTACACTTCACGCCGTTGCTCGAGCGTGAAGCGAGGCACGCCGCGTCGGTAGCGGAGCGCGCCTACGCAAATCTTGCGACGGAACTCGTGCGTCCGCGCGGACCGATCGACCTGATCCTCAGCGACGCGACTGACGCATCCAACGGATCCGCGACTGTAATTCCGCGGCCGCTGGTGGTGATGTATGCAAGACCGCCCGTGGACGAGCCATCGCTCGAGAGCTACGACGACTGGACGGTGCTCGTTCTGCAGCACGAGATAACTCACATCTTCCATCTGGATCGCAGTCGCGGCTGGTGGCGCGCTGCGCAAGCGGTATTCGGCCGCAACCCGGTTCTCTTTCCGAATTACTATACGCCGTCCTGGCTGACCGAAGGCTTGGCCGTTTACTACGAGTCGCGTTTCACGACGGGCGGCCGGCTAAATGGAAGCTTCGAGGCGGCCGTGGCGCGGTCGGCGGCAGTGGATCATACTATCCCGCCGCTCGGACGCCTGTCATTGGCGACGTCACGGTTTCCGTACGGCCAGTCCGTGTACGTGTACGGGTCCTTCGTCTGGGACGATCTCGCGCAGCGGCACGGTTCAGCATCGGTTCCCGTTTTCGTCGAGTACGCGAGCGGCGTGACGATTCCGTTGCTTCTCGATCGTGAAGCAAAGCACACGTTCGGCGAGACATTCACGCACGCGTGGAATCACTGGCGCGATTCGGCACTTACGGCAGTGAACGATTCCGCTGCTTTCTCCAGCCAATCGTCGCCAACGGTCAATTCCTTCGCGTCCGCGCGTGGCACTGAACTGCCGGGAGGCGGCCGTTATCTCATCGAGCCTCGCTGGACCAGCGACACTTCCCTGGTGTACGTGGCCAATACCGGGCGCGAGACTCCGGGCGAGTATGGCATGACACTCACCGGTTCACGATTCCGGATCGCGCGCCGGAATTCGCTGGATGTGAACTCGCCGTCGGGTGATTCGTTGACTGTGTTCGCGCAAGGGCAGTACGTGGACCGATTCCATACGCGTGGCGATCTGTACGTGCGGCGCAATGGTGAAGAGTCCCGGCTCACGGACAATGCACGATTGAGCTCGCCGAGCGTGCGCGCAGATGGGGAGATCGTGGCCGTCCAGACCGTTCCGGGAAGCACGCGCCTCGTGCGCGTATCCGGCAGCGGGCGGACGATCACGCCGCTCACCACGGCATCGCTCGACACGCAGTGGACGGCACCTCGCTGGTCGCCCGACGGTGGGCGTATCGTCGCCGTACGTATCGCCGGTGCGCCGAATGAGATAGTTGTGCTGGATACTACGGGCCTGATCGTGAGCGTGCCCGTCAGGGAGATCGCTGTTCTCCGGTCACCCGTGTGGTCGCCCGATGGGAGACTGCTTCTCTTCACATCCGATCTTGGCGGGGAGTCACAACTGCGGATAGTGCGCCCCGCCTCCGGCCCCGCCTCCGGGTCCGCCTCCGACGCAGCATCTGTGGGAACGGTGCGGCTGACCGCGGAACCCGGCGGTGTGTATGGTGCCGATGCAGTTCGGGCAGGCACCGATTCGGTTCGGATCGCGGCCACTGTTCTGCGCGGCGATGGATATCATGTGAAAACGTGGACTGTGAGCGGTGCGATACTGACACAACTCGCGTCGCGAACTACTCCCCGTGCGGAGCGGGACGAGTCGCACGTGAGCGATCCGCGCTGGCGGGTCGCTGATGATACTTCGGCTGTCCGCGACTACTCGCCCTGGCGCACGCTCGTTCCGGCCTATTGGTCGCCGACGTTCGCGCAGGAAGGCGCGGGACGTGGCAACGTCGTAGGTGCTCTGACCGGCGCGACCGACGCAACGGGCAGGCATGCCTATATCGCCCAGGCTGGCATCAACACGCACAACGATCACGTTGACGCATCGCTGTCATATGCGTACAACCGCTGGGCCAATCCCCTGGTGTCGGTTTTCGTGCAGCAATCGTATTCGTATTCGAACATTGTCGGTGGCGGAAAGAAGGTCGGCGATCTTGAAGAGCGGAGCAGACTGGCGAGCCTTCATGCCACCATCTCGCGTCCACGCGTGCGTACGTACGTCGCGGCAACCATTGGAGCGGAACTCGAGGAGCGCGATTACTCCACGAGCCCCGCCTCGCTGCATCCTCGGCTCATTCCGTTCTATTCTTCAACCCATCATTATCCAACGGCCGTTGCTGCGGCGGTGTTCTCCAACACCCAGTCGCCCACGCTCGCGATCTCGCCCGAGGATGGTATAAGCATCACCGGCTCGGTTCGGCAGCGCTGGGAGGCTTCAGTCGGCGCAGCAGGCCGGAGTGCTGTCGCGATCGGTGCGGCGTACAAGTCGTTCGATCTGCCCGGCTTCGCACATCATGTGCTCGCGGTCCGTGGCGCGGTCGGCGCCGCCGATGGCCGATCGCCGAGTGAATACTCCGTCGGCGGAGTGAGCGGCCAGTCGGTTGAAGTCGTGCCCGGCATCACGTTCGGCACGTCGCCACGTACCTTCCCGGTGCGCGGGTTCCCTGCGGGCGCCGAGGTGGGAATTCATGCCGCCTCCGCGAGCGTTGAGTATCGTGTGCCGCTCATCGCGCCATCGCGATCACTGGGCCTGTTTCCGTTCTTCCTCGACCGAGTGTCGGGGTCATTCTTCGGCGATGCGGCCCGGGCTTCGTGTCCCGTCACGGACGCGCCGGCTTGCTCGTTAGCTGCCACGGATGGTCCGACGCTCGCCTCGGTCGGTGCAGAACTCAACCTCGATTCCGCGCTGCAGTTCGATGTGCGTTACCGGTTCAGGCTGGGAGTCGCGCACCCGGTTCGCGGTGCGGCCTACGGCGGCGCATCCACCGTCTCAGTGTACGCCACGCTCGGCGTGGCATTCTGAGTTCAGGCCCGGGAACCCATCCGGACGGCGAATAATTCGGCCGTTGCGCGGCCGGGAGCATGAAGCATGCGACACGTGTTTCGAGGCAATTCGTCGCGCGGGGATCGGCGGAGGAGCCGGGTGGATTGGTCGTCCTGTGGCCGCCTTTCAGACTCAACTGACGCAGCACCAACGGGTTACCCCGGGGTAACAGACATTTGGTCACAATTCTTGTGATACTGCACGGTTGTGGACAGATGGTGAGGAAAACCATGTCATCACAGATGTTCGTGACAACGCGCAGCTAAGTTATTGCCCAGCAACGAGTTAACTTTGCACTGGCGCGCATACACGTACTGCCTTATTCTCACCACCCCTGACCTGACGAGCTTCCGAATCGCTGCTCGGACGGGTCTCCAGATGGAAGTTCAGAAATCACGTTTGGTGGTACATTCCCCCGAACGAACAATCCCGCAGAGTTACAGGTGAGAGAAGAGATGGCCCAAGGAAATTCCCCCGAGTCGCTGCCCGTGGCGCAGCTGAATCAGAATGCCCGGACAGTCCTGTCCAAGCGGTACCTGATCAAGGACAGGACCGGAGCTCCGACGGAGCAGCCGGAAGACATGTTCTGGCGCGTTGCGTCCACGGTGGCCGAGGCGGACCGCCGGTATGGCGCGAGCGCTGGAGCGGTGACGGCGCTGGCGGAGGAGTTCTATCGTCTCATGACCGAGCGGCGCTTCGAGCCCAACTCGCCGACGCTCATGAACGCAGGGCGACCGCTGGGCCAGCTTTCCGCCTGTTTCGTGCTGCCGGTCGAGGATGCGCTTTCGAACGGCCACAACGGCATCTACGACACGCTGCGGTCCATGGCGCTCATCCATCAGTCGGGCGGGGGCACCGGATTCTCCTTCTCGCGTCTGCGCGGCAAGGGATCCATGGTCCGCTCGACCACTGGAGTCGCTTCGGGACCAGTCTCGTTCATGAAGCTGTACGATGCGTCCACCGACGCGGTGAAGCAGGGTGGAACGCGTCGCGGCGCGAACATGGGAATTCTCCGCGTGGATCATCCGGACGTGCTCGATTTCATCACGTGCAAGGAAGATCTCTCCCAGATCACCAACTTCAATATCTCCGTCGGAATCACCGCCGCATTCATGAAGGCGCTCAAGGCGGGCGAGATGTATGACCTGATCGAGCCGTCCACAGGCGAGGTCGCCGGCCAGCTCGACGCCAAGATGGTGTGGGACAAGATGATCGACGGTGCATGGCGCACCGGCGAGCCGGGCTGCTTCTACATTGACGAAGCGGAGCGCTACAACCCGGTTCCGCACCTCGGCAAGTACGAGGCGACCAATCCGTGCGGCGAGCAGCCGCTGCTCCCGTACGACGTCTGCAACCTCGGCTCGATCAACGTCGGATACTACGTTCGCGATGGCGTGATGGAATGGGACGCGATGAAGCGCGACGTGTATCTCGCGACGCGTTTCCTCGACAACATCATCGACGTCAACAAGTATCCGCTGCCGGAGATAGACGCGCTGTCCAAGCGCATCCGCCGCATCGGCTTCGGCGTGATGGGATTCGCGGACGCGCTCGTGCGCCTCGGTATTCCGTACGACTCGCCCGAAGGGGTGGAGTTCGGACGTACGCTGCAGGAATTCATCGATACCGAATCCAAGCGCGAGAGCGAGCGCCTTGCCAACGAGCGCGGGCCGTTCCCGGAGTGGGCACGCTCCATCTTCGGACCGGACGAGACCTGCGCGCGCGACGAGAACGGCAACCGCATCCGTCCCAAGCAGATTCTCCGCAACTGCAACGTCACCACTGTCGCTCCCACGGGAACGATCTCGATCATCGCCGGATGCTCGTCGGGAATCGAGCCGCTGTTCGCCGTTGCATTCATGCGCAATCAGGCCGGCGCGATGATGCCGGACGTCAACGACGACTTCGTGGAGATCGCCAAACGCGAGGGATGGTACTCGATGGATCTCATCGAGCGCATCGCGAAGGAAGGTCACATCCACTTCGACGAAGTTCCGGAGAAGTGGCAGCGCGTCTTCGTCACGGCGCACGACATCAGCCCGGAATGGC
>JALYYT010000134.1 GCA_030946285.1 Gemmatimonadota bacterium | reverse complement strand
GTCTGGGCCAGGCATTCAGTGACTACGACGAATTGAAAGCCGGTATTGATCTCGCGGCAGTTCCATACACGACCGTCAAGGTGTACGGCGCGCTCCGCCGTCAGGGACAGGGCGACTATCACCTTCCCTTCCCGACACCCGATCAGTATCCGGTCACTCCCGGGATATTCGACGGCGTCGTGGAGAAGGTCGCAAGGCTCGGAATGGAAGGAGCGGGGATGATTGCGCCGGGCGTGGAGCTGTCGGGTGACGTAGGCTTCAACCATTCCACCAACTGGCGCCATCTGAGCAATGTGACGCACAACGGAGTGGCCGCGCGGGTCCGGTTCCAGTTCACGCCGCGCGGGTTGTTTTTCTAGGCCGCGCGGCGGACTGGTTCGACTGCTTGCAACAGCCGCACGTTTTCGACTAGTTTGGTCGAAGTGTTGTTCGGGGCAGAAGCTCAACGGTCGAGCAGTCGGCTCATAACCGTCAGGAAGTGGGTTCAACTCCCACCTGCCCTATTTGATCAATGCCCTCGGACTGGCCAACTCCGGCGGGCCCCAGCCCTACCCCGCTCCTGTGGCGGGGGATATTTTTCGGGGCTCCGGTCTCGTAGCCGGCCGGTCGCGTAGCTCAGCTGGTTAGAGCGCTGCTTTCACACAGCAGAGGTCCGGGGTTCGAGTCCCTGCGCGACCACTCTCCTACCTTATCTCTCATCACACCCCAGAGCATGCGTGCTTTGAACCTCCGGTCACTACTAGTGGCCGTTGTCGTATTCGGAACGCCGGCACTTGCCGCCGCGCAGAATCCGTCTACCGCACAGGCGCAGCAGATGCTGCAAGATCCAGCGCTTCTTCAGCAGCTCAAGCAGCGGATCATGACCAGCGGCATGACGCCGGACCAGGTTCGAGCCCGTCTGAGGGCGGCTGGATATCCGGAGAATCTGCTTGACGCGTACCTGAGCGGTGGCGGCGCTGCCGATTCGACCGCCAACAGCGCAGATGTTTTCGCGGCGGTCCAGCAGCTCGGGATAGCGGACAGCACCGACATCGATCTGCTGCGGTGCGGTCTGAATCCCGACTCGTTGATGTACGCCGACACACTTTTCAACCGCAACAACCGCAACTCCTCGCGCGACACCACGAGCGGCTCGCTGCGGTCCGGCGGACTGTTTGGCGCTCCAGTAAACGACGTCTACAACCAGGGCAACAACATCGGGAACGGCCGGAACGGCGGTAACAACGGCAACAACGGCAACCAGTTCGCGATGGACAGCGTCCGGAACAGCAGGCAGCGCCAGGTACTGGCGCGTGCGTGCAAGGCTCGCGCTGATTCGTTGCACCGCCCGGACATCGTATCGCAGATGCAGCGCGACAGCGGCTTCACCATATTCGGGCTCGACTTCTTCCGCCGGTCCACAACTCTCTTCAATCCGAACGTCGCGGGCCCCGTTGACGCCAACTATCGCGTCGGACCGGGCGACCAGCTCGTTCTCATCCTGACCGGTGACGTAGAAGCGTCGTACCAGCTGGACGTAACGCGCCAGGGGTTCATCGTCGTCCCGCAGGTGGGACAGATTTATGTGAACAGTCTCACGCTTTCACAACTGGACAACCTGCTGTACGACCGGCTGGGACGAGTGTACTCCGGAGTGCGTCGCGGTGGCGACGCTACGACTCATTTCTCGATCACACCCGCCAAGCTGCGCAGCAACATGGTATACGTGGTGGGAGATGTCATGGCCCCCGGTGCATATCAGGTGTCCGCGTCGGGAACCCTGCTCTCCGCGCTTTACGCTGCGGGCGGCCCTACCGACAATGGCAGCCTGCGCGATCTGCAGGTTCGCCGCGGCGGAAAGCTCGTCGCACACATGGATTTCTACAACTATCTGCTGAACGGCGACGCGTCGAACGATGTTCGTCTCGAGAATGGCGACATCGTCTTCGTGCCCGTGCATCTCGCGCGCGTCAGGATCGTTGGCGAGATAATACGCGCGGCCACATACGAGATAAAGCCAAGTGAGAGTCTCGCAGACGCACTGCGATACGCTGGCGGCTTCAAGGCAACTGCTTCCCGCCAGCGGGTACAGATCGAGCGAATCGTTGCACCATCGGATCGTGCGCCGGGTCGGGATCGCGTCACGACCGACATTGTTTCTGACGCATTCCTCACCGGCACTGGTCCGGCGGTGCCGGTCCAGCCAGGCGACGTTATTCGCGTATTCCCCGTGGGTACCCGAATCCGCAACAGGGTCACCGTACGCGGCAACGTAAACATGCCGGGGAATATCGGCCTCGCTCCGGGTATGACCGTGAGTGGCGCGCTCAAGCTCGCCGGTGGTGTAAAGCCGGACACGTACCTCGGTGAAGTTCTGATAAGCCGCTTGAACCCCGACTCGACGCGGCAACAGTTGCGCGCAATGCTGCGCGACTCGGCCGGCGCGGTGATAAACGACTTCCAGCTCAAGGAAGACGATCAGCTCACCGTGTATTCGGTCACCGAGTTCCGTCCGATTCGCTTCGTCGCGATCAACGGCGCGGTTCGGAAGAGCGGCCAGTTCCCATACCACGAAGGAATGACGGTTCGCGATCTCGTTCTCCTCGCGGGCGGTCTGGAACAGAGCGCCTTGTTGAACGAGGCAAAGATCGCGCGGCTCCCGGACGACCGGACTGGCACCGTGACAGCGCGTGAGTTCTCGGTACCTCTCGATTCCAGCTATCTGTTCGAGCGAGCGCCGAACGGTGCTTACGCGGGTCCCCCGGGCCTGCCAGCTCCGGCTGGCCCGACGCCTGACGTGGTGCTCAAGCCATACGACAACGTGCTCGTGCTCCGCCAGCCCGGCTGGGAGCTTCAGCGCGCGGTTTACGTGACGGGCGAAGTGCGGTATCCGGGCAAGTACACGCTGCTCAGCAAGAACGAACACATCAGCGATATCATCAAGCGCGCTGGCGGCCTGACACCCGAAGGCTACGCCAACGGCGTGACTTTCTACCGTCCATCCAACCGGATCGGCCGCATAGGCATCGAGCTCCCGGACGTGCTTCGTGATTCGCGGAGCCGAGACAATCTGCTGCTTGTGGACGGAGACTCACTGCACATTCCGCGGTTCAACGCAGTCGTGCGCGTGGAGGGAGCGGTAAACTCGCCTGTGGCGGTGACGTACCAGCCTGGCAAGGACCTGAACTATTACATTCGAGCAGCCGGTGGCCCGACGCGCAAGGCCGATCCGGATCACGCCTATGTCACGCAGCCGAACGGCAAGGTGGACGCGGAGTCGCAGCGATTCCTGATTCCGGATTATATCCCCAGGCCGCAGCCAGGCAGCGTGATCTTCGTTCCGCAGAACGACGGCACAGTGGGGACAAGCGCGCTGTCTACTTTCTCCGCGCTCGCCGGGACGCTGTCGAGTCTGGTCGCGGTAATGGCACTCCTCCGCAGCACCCGCTAGCAGGGTCGCACATGCCTGACGTCGTTCCGATCGCAGAGCCGAGGCTCGAGCCACTGACGCTCGCGCTCTGGACGGCGGGCGTGCTCAACCGGTGGCGGACGATCGCGGTCACCGCCGTGGTGGTCCTGGTCCTCGCGATTGTGGCGTCGTTCGTTCTGCCACCGGTGTATCGCGTTACTGTGTCGTTCGCGCCTAATCCGTCGAGCTCGTCGAAGCTTGGAGGCGCGCTCAGCAGCTTGAGCAGTGGAGCGCTTTCGGGGATAGCCAGCGGTATGGGGTTGAGTGCATCGGCCGGATCGGAACCGACCGAGTCCCCGGCGTTTTACGGAGAGCTGCTTCAGAGCCGTGAGTTGCTGACACGATTATTGCTCACGAGGTTCGCGGATCCCCGAACCAGCGGTACGAGAGACAGTGCGCGCCTCGTTGACATCATGAAGCTGAACTCGACCAATCCGCAGCGACGGATCGAGTTGGGAGTCAAGCAGCTCGGAAAGGATATGGTTGTTGAAGCGGATCCCAAGACCAATCTCGTAAAGCTTACGCTCAGCAACAAGTACAACACGATAGCGGCTGGCGAAGCCAACAGTGCTCTCGCACTTGTGAACGCGTTCAACCTTGAGCAGAGAACATCTCGAGCACGCGCAAAGCGCATTTATCTCGACGGACGCACCGAGCAGGCGCGACAGGCCCTGAACGCCTCCCAGGCTCGCTACCGCGACTTCCTGTCCGGCAATCGCCAGTGGCGCTCGTCGCCGACTCTGTCATCCGACGAAGAGACCTTACGGCGCAATGAGGACGTCGCGTCGGACCTGTACCTTTCCCTCCAGAAACAGGTAGAGGCTGCAAAGCTCGACGAGTTCAATGATGCCGCACTGATAACAGTGGTGGATTCGGCCGTAACTCCCGTCAAGCCGTACTGGCCGCGCTACAGTCTGCTGATCCCGGGTGCAATTCTGTTCGGGGTTTTCGTCGGGCTTGTGATCGCCGGAGTGTCCACCGTGTACGACGACTGGACCAGGCGCGAACCGCTCGCTGCCCACAAGCTGGCGAGCGCGATAAGGCGTCGGAAGGCAGGCGGCAGCGTGCCTCCGGTCGCCCGCCGTGCCTGAGGAACTGCCTGATCGGTCCTTCGCGGCGCGGGCACTTCCGTGGGTGATGTGGGGACTGACCTTTCACATCTTTACCATCGCGCTTCTGTTCGGCTACTTCCATCTCGACGCGAACGTAGTGCGCGCCATTGCCGCGTGGAAGGAAGTTGCAACCATTGTTCTCCTCGTGGGAGTCGGAATTCGCGTTGCGACCGGACGGGGCGCGAAGTCCCCGATAGGTCTCGCAGACCTTTTTGCTACCTTCTGGATTGGGCTGGCCATCATGTTCTTCGTAACGGAGAACATCGTGCTACGAGACTTCGTCCCGATGAAGGCGGCCCTTTTCGGCGTTCGCGACGCCGTCTTCTTCGTGCTGTTCTATTTCATCGGTCGCTCTACGCCGGAAGTCGGGCAGACATATTCGATAATGAAGCACGCGTTCGCCATTCTCTTCATCACGTCGGCGATCGCCATTGCGGAGCAACTGCTGGTAACTCCACAGATGCTCGTGGCGCTTGGAGTCGCGGCCTACGTTCAGGATTTTCTGGGCGGGACAGCTTTCACCCAGGGGAACATCTACGGCCTGCCTGACAACTACTGGAGTCAGATGGGCGGTCATTTTGTGCGGCGCTCCGGATCGGTTTTCCTGTCTGGACAGGGGTTCGCGATGATATTCATCGTGCTCATGCCGCTCGCGACCTTGTGGCTCATCGACGCCGACAGGCGCGCACGCTGGGCCAGTCGAGCTGCGTACGCACTGATCTGGGTTGGCCTGATAGTGACCTTCACGCGCACGGCAATACTCGTTTCCGCGCTGCAGGTACTGCTCGTGTTCGCGTTTCGCCGACGAGTCACGGGGGCAGCGCTCGTCGCGACTGCGGGTCTGATCGCAGTTATAGCCTCCATGGCCCTGTTTCCCTCGATTGCGACGTTCATTTTCGAGACTCTCACATGGCAGAGCGGCAGCAGCGCGTCACACCTCAAAGACTGGGTGAACGGAGTTGTCGCATTTCTGGAACAGCCATGGGGGTACGGACTGGGAACGACCGACCAGACCGCCGTGCGGGCGGGGCTTGATCCTCTCACGGCCGACAACGTCTATCTCAAATACGCGGTCGAGATGGGGCTCCCAGGATTACTCGCTCTGGTTGGAACGCTTGCGAGTATCGGTCTCGCTGGCGCAAAAGCGTCGAGAACGGCAGCGTCTGCGGCTGGTCGTGACACGGGTACGGCCGTCCTGCTCATTGTCATTGGCGTCGCGATCTACGGAATGACGAGTACCATGTTCAACGACCCGATCGTGGGTTGCATGACATTCTGGCTGGGAGGCACGGCAGTAACTCTATCGCAGCAACGCACCTCGACAATCGCGCGCTCAATGGGTGCGCTCAGCTATGTCTGATCCGTCGGTCGGGGTTGTACTTCTCAACTGGAATGGCTGCGACGACACGGAACGCGCACTTGATTCGCTCCTCGCCGCCACTCCGCGTCCTGCTCATGTAGTCGTCGTCGATAATGGATCTGCCGACGATTCGGTGGCGCGGTTGCGGTCGTGGATCGCCACTCATGCCCCCGCTCGAGACAGTGCCGCACCTTGGGCGACAATCATCGCGGAAACCGATAACCGCGGCTTTGCGGGCGGCAACAACATCGGACTTGCCGCCCTCGCGCGCTTGAATCTCACGCACTTTCTGCTTCTGAACAATGACGCGATGGTGGCTGAAGATTACTTCGAGCGCATTGCCGAGGCGCTGCGAGAATATCCCGACGCCGCACTGATCGGATGCGCCATTTATTATCACCCAGAACGCGAGAGAGTGTGGTTTGCCGGGGGCCGGGAAATTCCTCAGCGCGCGCTCATGTTGCACCGGTATGAGCTGCCCGACTCCATGGAACCGCAGGAGACACCGTTCGTGACCGGCTGCGCGATGATCATTTCCCGCATGCTCTACGAGCGAGAGGGCGGGCTTGCGGAATGCTACAATCCCATCTACTGGGAAGACACCGATTACTCACATCGGGCTCGCACGCGCGGCTGGCGAGTCATGCTCGTTCCGCGCGCCAAAGTCTTTCACCGCGTTGGTTCCAGCTTTGGAGGCGAGAAGATCACGCCGCAAGTAGCCTTCTGGCAGAATCGGAATCGCGGTTACTACGTGCGACGCAACTACCGTGGGTTCGACCGAATTGCGGCGGTCGCCTACCTCATTGCCACGAAACCGGCTAAAGCTCTCGTGGAGCTCGCCCGAGGACGGCCGGCCATGGCAAGTGCGATCATTCGCGGGTTCGCGCTGGGCCTCACAGCCGACTGCTCCTGATGCTCGACCGGAAACTTTTCCGCGATCCGCATCACCATGTCGCGGCGCAACTGACCGAAATCGCCGCACCCGCACTCCGTTTCGGCGCGCGAGTGCTCACACGCGGGCCGGCTTCGCCGCCCGCGCTGTGGCGAAATGGTGTGATCCTTGGGAATGGACACATCGGTGACGTGCTGTACCGGACCTGCTCACTCGCCCAGCTCTCGGATGAGCTTCGCGACTGCCGTTGGACTTATGTCACCAGCAAGCCCGGAGCAGAGACTCTAGCGGGAAACCCGGCGCTCAGTGAAGTACTTCCCTGGACGGACGATGCGGATCGGCTGCCGGCTGCCCAACTCGCGCAACTGCGAGCGCGCCGCTTCGACGTCGCTCTCTGCAGCGAGAACGTCGCGCACTACCGCGCAATGTTCACGGCGCTGCGATTAGGCATTCCCAATCGTGTCGCCTTCACCCGGAAGGGCTTGTCGGGTCTTGCCACTCTCGGAATACAATTGGACACGCAGGTATCGCACGCCCTGGCCTTCCGCACCATGGTGGACACGGTCACCGGCACGCAGGACGAGTCGCCGCTCAGACCCCGGATCTTTCCATCCGCTTCGGATCGTTCCGCGGCTGCCGTCGAATTCGATAGGTTGGCACTAACACGCCGGTCCGTCACCGTCGTGTGCTCGGTTACCACGCGGCAGACAGTTGGTCCATGCCCACCGGCCTTTTTCGAGGACGTTCTGGCCCGCGCATTTCAACTGACGCCGGATCTCAGAGTGGTCCTGGCAGGATTGAACGCTGACCGGAAGCTTCTTGAATCCTTGGCATCGAGACTCGGTGAACGCGCACTCGTCTCCGCAGGCACGCTGGGAATTCTCGGGTTCGGGGCAATGCTCGGTATGTGCTCAGCTTTCATTGGAACAGACTCGGGAGCGCGCCACCTCGCGAACGCCGCCGGTATTCCGGTGTTCTTCGTCCGGAATCTGGGGACGACAGCCGTCGAAACTGGCAGTTATCTGGCGACTGAAACAGACATCGCGCCTCCCGGCGAATATCTGTCGGCGACCGAAACGTTGCGGGCGCTGCAATCGGTGGACCGAGATCGTGTCGCGCGCGACTTGGTGGAGACGGCTACCGCGCGAGCGAACGATATGCGCGAAGGTAGCCTTCCTTGAACGCTTCCGGAGTGAAGTCACGTTCGATGCGCGCCCTGCCACGCCGGCCCATTTCGGTGCCGAGCTCGGGCTGGCGTAGCAGGCGCACTACGGCTTCGGCCATGGCCCGCGCGTTACCTGGGGGTGTGAGGATCCCTGTTACGCCATCGACAACCATCTCCGGCGCGCCCCCATGATTCGTCGCGACGACTGGGCAACTGCTCGCCATGGCCTCCAGAACCGTCGTCGGCAGCGGGTCGGGGCGCAGTGACGGCTGGACGAAGACGGCAAATGTGGCGAGAAGCGCAGCCGTATCAGCGCAGTAATCAAGAATCTTTACGTTCTCCTCGATTCCGTACTCCCGCGCAAGATCGCGCAGTCTATCGAGTGACGCTGTATTTCCATCGAGAACTCCGCCGGCCATCACGAACTCGGTCCCCGGCACCTCTCGCGCTACGATGCGCGCCGCGCTCAGGAACAGCTCCTGCCCCTTCCATGTGCCTACACGTCCGATCATGCCGACGGTCAGTTTCGACAGACGCGCAGAATGGGCTGCGGATGATTGAAAAAAACGTGATGAATCAAGTCCGTTATGAATCACCTCGACTCGGTCGGCTGCTCCAGGCTGAGTCTCCAGCAAGTGCCTGCGGACCGCCTGCGAAACGGCAATGACCACGTTCGCTGAGCGAACGATCCTGCGCGCAAGGCTTCGTCTCACGATCGCCGGGCGTTCCACGATTTCCGAGACATGCCAGACATGCGGTACCTTCAAGGCTGCGGCGATCGCGGCGCCGGTAAGGACCGTGGCCGTGTGGGAGTGCACCAGCACAACGCGATCCCTCGGAATCACGCTCAGGGCGCGGCGCGTTATCCGCGGCGAACGGACAAACAGAGACACCATTCCCACCGGATGCATGTATCTGCGCCGCAGCACCGTAAGCGGAATCGAATGCACTGCTACCCCAACACTGCGCAACCGGCCGCTCAAGCGCTGCTCAGCGCCGATGTCCGACGACATGTCGTCCGGCACGAGCACTAGCGCGTCGAACTCCGTCCCTTCCAGCGAGCGCACGAGCTCGTAAAGCACATAATCCGATCCGTACCACTCGTCCGCTCCGGTAACGAAGACGATTGTACCTCTTTCCGCGGTCACGGGCCGGCGTTCCTCGGAGATCCGCCGACGAGAATCCGCGGATGCTTTGTCACGAACCTCGCCATCCCACGCGCGTGCCACATCGTTCGGCTGTCAAAAAAGACCTTGTCCGTCGCCGCCTGGTGCTCGTGAACGGCTCGGGCACAAGGCGTCTGCCAGACTGACCAGCCTGCTTCCCACATGCGCCACCCGAGATCGATGTCCTCCACGTAAAGTGGCCGGAATCCGCGATCGAAGCCACCAACCTCGTTCCACGCCGCATTACGCACGAAGAGACATGCGCCGAGCGCCCAGTCAACTTCCCTGTCCTCCGTCGGCGGAGGCAGGTAGTGTTCGGATCGCGCAATCTTCTCGCCGAATAGAGCGCGCAGAGGGGTTCGTCTCGCCAGCGTTCCGGCGATGCGCGGGAACCTGCGCGCGGATGGCTGCGGCGATCCATCGGGATAGACGAGCAACGGCGCAATCACTCCTGCGCGCGGATGCCGCTCCATCGCCGCCACGAGGGTCGCGACGCAGTCAGTTTCGAGCATTACATCCGGATTCAGCACAACTCCGAAATCGAACTCCGACGAAGCCAGAGCATCGTCGTGATTCTCGGCGAAGCCCATGGGCGTGGACCGCCGGATGAGCGTTGCCGTTGGAAACATCTCCCGCGTAGCCGCAACCGTTCCGTCGTCCGTACCGTTCACCACTACTGCAACCGTGATCTGCCCGTCGAAGCGCTGCGCGGTCAGGGAGCGCAGGCAGGCACGCACCCGGGTCGCTTCTCCGGTCGAGACGATGGACGCGAGAACGCGTGTCACGAGATTCTGGAGCCGGCGAGTGGTAGAGTCGTCACGCAGCAGCCTCGGCGGCCGTTCGGCTCCAGACCACGCGGCGTAACGACACAGGCACTATCCTGTGCGCCGCCAGCAGCAATAGCGTCGTATCGAGCGTGACTCGCGCGGTCCACGCCATGGCGGCGCCGTTGATCCCGTACGCACCTACCAGATACCATGCGAACGGCACGTGAATCACGAGTTCGAGCATGTGGAACTTCGCGGGCACGTCGGGACGGCCAGAGGCTTCAAGAAACGTGTACGGAATGTG
Organism: Gemmatimonadota bacterium; assembly: GCA_030946285.1. Lineage (GTDB taxonomy): Bacteria > Gemmatimonadota > Gemmatimonadetes > Gemmatimonadales > Gemmatimonadaceae > Fen-1247. Next base: position 4,709 of record JALYYT010000134.1, on the reverse strand, counting down.
AGCCATGGCATTGATCAGCACACCGACGGACAGAATGCGAAGCGCAACTTCCCCCTGTGCTGCGTATACGGGGCCCATCCATACCCGCAGAATCACCGGCGCGAAAAAGAGGGCGAGTGCCGCCGGAATGCTCATCATCAGCACGAGCGCGCGCATGGAGGACGTAAACAGTCTGTCGATTCTCGACGATGCCGCAACTACTCCGAGGCCAGTCAGCAGCGGAAATAGCGCTCCGATCAGACTGTTCGGAATCATGAGCAATCGCGTTATACCTTCGTACGGAGCCGTGTAGTAGCCGACCGCCGTGAGCCCCGACCGCGCCCCGAGCGCGAATCTGTCGAAGTAAATGAGCATCGGGCTGATCACTCCCGACACCGCCACCCAGCTGCCGAAGCTGATGAGACTCTTCAACCGTCGCCAGTCGCGCGGTGGCTCGATTCGAAAGCCCGGAATCACGCGCGTGATCGCGAACAGTGTGACGGCGGACGCGAGCAACCGCCACAGGAGTACCCACATCAGCATTTCCGGCAGCGAATGGCCCATGCGTGCGAGTACGGCCGGAATCACGATCGAGCCTGCGGACGCCGGGATCTTAATCGCGTTGCTGAGCCTGAACTTCTGCGCGCCTTCGAGCACGCCGCGGAACGTCGTGAGCGCGAGCACCACCGGCAGATTGAGCGCGACGACCTGAAACAGAAGCGATGCCTCTGCGACCAGGCCCGGATCGACGCGGAAGACGTGCTGCGCGAGCGCCGGAGCGAAAGCTATGAGTGCGACCGCTGCGCAGCAGCCTATCGCGACCTGGACCGAAAGCGACACCCATGTTATCTGGGATTCATCATGGCTGTCGCGCGCAATGGAGTCCGCCACGAAGCGAACCGTGGCCCGCCCCAGCCCCACGTCGAACAACGTGAGGTATTCCAGGAACGCCCAACTCACGCCCAGCAATCCGAACCGGGCCGGACCGAGCGCGTGCGTGAGAATCGGGAATACGAGTGCGGCGACCGCGAGCGGTACCGCGAGTCCCGCGAGATTGAGTATGGCATTCCGCCCGACCCGCGAGCGGAACGCCTGGAGGATTTCGTTGCTCAATGGAGCCGCACTACATCATCCGCTGCTTCCACGTGTTCGGCACCAGCGGCGAGTCTATCTCGATCGGCAGATGGTACTCGAACGGACGTGTCCCGTTGCTGCGTATCCATTCGATGATGCTCTTGAGCCCATCGCGAAGCGAGACTTTCGTCTCGTAGTCGAGCAGGCGTCGTGCCTTGTCCGCCGAACATGTCGCGTAGCGCACTTCACGCGGCCGCTCCGGCACGAAGATCGGATCGAGCCTGAAGTCCAGCAGCTCCGCGATCATCGTCGCGAGCTGCAGGATCGAGATGTATTCCTCGTCCGGCCCGATGTTGATCACCTCGCCCGCGATACCATCGCGTGTGCCCATCTTCATCAATGGATCCACGCAATCCTGCACGAACGAGAAGCAGCGCTTCTGCCCCCCGTCGCCGTAAACTATGGGCTGCTCACCCTTCAGCATCCGGTTGATCATGATGCTCGCGACGTTGCGATACGGATCATCGTACTTCTGCTTCGGGCCGATGATGTTGTGCGGCACCGCGATCGCATACTCGAATCCGTGCGTGTCTGCCACGTTCTTCACCAGCATCTCGGCGGCATACTTCGCGATCCCGTACGGATCAACCGGCTGCGGCTTCGTCTCTTCAGTGAACGGCGCCTGCGCGTCGCCGTAACGCGCCATGCTGGAGCAGTTGATGAAACGGCCAACCTTGTTCGATGCTGCAGCCGCAAGCATCGCCGCCGTGTTCTGATACACGTGCTGCGCGATGAGAGATGGGGAGAACACACTCAGACCTTCGGTCGCGATCGCGGCGCAGTGGTAGACCAGCTCGGAGCCGGCCATCAGCCGCTTCATCGTTCCAACGTCGCAGCAATCGGCCTGCTCGAACTGAATCCCCTCGGGGAGGTTGGACAGCTCGCCGCCGATCAAGTTGTCGCAGCCCACCACGTGCGCGCCCTGTGCTACATAAGCTTCCGCGAGGTGGCTTCCAAGGAATCCAGCCGCCCCTGATATGAACACTTGCATGGGCTGAATTTAGCTGACGTTGGGGACAATGGGGGCGTTGCCCGAGCGTTTCGGCCGCGGGAAAAAGGCGCGGCAGAAACGGGAGTCATCCGTCAGTACGCCCCACCCCGACTGAACAGCACCGGTATCGTTTTCAGCATGATCTGGAAGTCGAGCGAGACCGACCAATGCTCGATGTACTCGCGGTCGTAGCGCACCACTTCCTCGAAGTCCACGATGTCGCTCCGGCCATTCACCTGCCAGAGTCCCGTGATACCGGGCTTCGCGTCGAGACGCCGGAAGTGATGATCCTCGTAAGACTCCAGATCGCTCTCGAAGAACGGGCGTGGTCCCACGAGCGACATGTCGCCAATGAGCACGTTCCAGCACTGCGGCAGCTCATCGATGCTCCAGCGGCGAAGCCACGCGCCGAATCGCGTCACGCGCGGATCGTTGGGGATCTTGAAGAGGCGCGGGTCACCGGTGTGGTTCAGGTGGGCCAGATCTTCCTTCTCCGCGTCGGCCCCATCCCGCATCGTCCGGAACTTGAGCATGCGGAAGCGCTTGCCGCCGAGGCCGGCCCTGTCCTGCCAGAAAAAGATGGGCCCGGGGGAATCGAGCTTCACGAGAAGCGCGACGACCGCGATTACGGGCGCCAGGAGCACGACTGCCAGCGACGCTCCAAGTACGTCGAGCGCCCGCTTGAGAACCAGCGCCTGGGCCTTGAGGAGCGGCGCACCGAGCTCGAAGAAAGGCTCATCCTGATGCCACACCAGCAGCGGGCGACGACCTGCGATCTGGACCGACCGGGCCGGATAGAGAAACTCGCACCCGGCCGACAGGCTGATATCGAGAACCTCGCGGACCTGCTCATCCTCCAGATGCGACCCGACGATCACTGCCTCGGCTCCCACTGCGGTGATCGCGTGTGCCAGCCGGGTGAGCGCCTCGTGCTGCTTTCCTTCCCTCGCCAGCGTGAGGCTCGCGACCGGCTTGTAGTCGCCTCCGAACTCCGTCGTCATCTCGTCGAAATTCCAGTGTTCCGCGTCGGCCCGCTCCACCACTACGGCTGGTGTTGCCCCGCGTGGGCCCGGCCAGACTCGCCGCAGGAACCACTGAGTCAGTTGCCGCTCGGCCGCAAGGATGAACCAGAGGACTGCGGCCACGACGACGAAGACCTGCAGTGCCACCATGGGCCCGTGGATGCCCACGAGAGGCCATAAAAAGACAGCAGCGGCCACGGATGAAGCTGCGGCGAGGCGAGCCGCCTGATAGAGATGGACGCCTCTGAAATAATTACCCGTGACGAGAAGGCTCGCCAGGAGCACGGCTGCCGGCGCGGGCCCGAAGGGAGTCGACAGGCCCTCCATGAACGGGAAGCTCGCCGACTGGGCGACCCCCCAGACGAGTGACTGGATCAGGAGGACGGCGGAGACATCGGCGATGCCGAGCACCAGGAGGCGCTTGATGAGGCGTACCGCATGCCGGCGGACCGCCACGGGGCGGCGCTGGCGAAGTACACGTGCGGGCCATTCAGCTGTAGCGCTGAAGGCTCGGCGGCCGGTTACGGTTTTGGGGAGCGACGAGAGCCGCAGGCGCTGCGATGGTTCGGCTGACGAATCAGGCGTCATTCAGGCTGGGCAGGAAGACATGATGAGATATGGACAGCGTTGTTCGCACGCGGCGCAATTTTCCTGCCAGATTGACCCGCGAAAAGGCGAGTCCGTCACCTGAATGGCGAGTACGAGATCGAGAGCGTTGTGTTATGCACGTCTATCTTCGCGGGCCCCTGGCAGCCGGAGATATTCTGGAAATCGAAGTTGATGCGGTCAGCCATCTGTACGGCCCCGGAAAGATAGCCTCCCGGAATGTTGTGTCCGCCGCGGAACCCCGGGATGATGGAAACGTCGTGGTTGCAGTAACCCAGATAGGCCGGCCATGTGTGAGTGCTTCGCACGTCCTCATTCCAGCGAATGCGGTTAAAGGTCACACCAAACGTGCCCGATGGCCAGACCCTGTCCCACGCGAGAAACTGGCTCGATCCGCCCGGCCCGAACGAAGCGCCGATTGGAAGCCCCAGTTGAGTGTATCCCTGGATCACCTGGCGACTGGTGTAGAACACACCGACCGGCTGGTTCTTGAAGTCCCCGCTCTGCTCGTTGGTCGTGACTTCGGCCTGAATGCGGAACGTCGGCTTATCGAGCGGCCCGGGCCTGCGGTACTGGAGTCCCAGCGTGTATGCGTGCGAGTGAGTGGGATCCACAACGAAGTCGTGGAATGAATTGGGCAGCTCCGCGCGGGCCCATTCCACGTAGGTCTCGAAGCCGTCTTCCGGAAATACCCATCGCCCGAAGAGTGCAAAGAGCTGATCGCGGCCGCCCGGAGTGAGCGACGAATCGGATGGCAGATGGTTCGACGGGCGACCTGTATTCGCGAAGATGTCGAACCAGCGCGTCGGGACATCACCGTAGCCAGTCGCCGTGGCATACACCGCGCGGCTCACACCAAGGGTAAGGTTCGGCTGGAAGACGGGCTGCCATGATACGATCGCAGCCGCAAGCGAGCGCACGTCGTCGGTCTTCGTCGTATCGAAGTACTGCGACTCCGACAGTGCACCGACGAACCA
>JALYYT010000127.1 GCA_030946285.1 Gemmatimonadota bacterium | reverse complement strand
ATGTCGTCGCCTTCCGGACTGGTTTATCGCTACAGAGTGGTGAGTCCCGACCGGACGCCGATGCAGCTCAAGACCATTCAGGACTGGGTACTGCAGAAACAGTACAAGTCCGTGCCGGGCGTCGCGGACATGTCATCGCTCGGCGGCCAGACGATGCAGTATCAGGTTCTCGTCGATCCGGTCAAGCTGGCGGGCACGCATCTCACGGTCGCCATGCTCGCTTCGGCGCTCAACGCGAACAATGGGAACGCTGGCGGCGGTTTCTATTCACAGGGCGGACAGTTCTACTACGTGCGCGGGCTCGGGCGCCTAGTCACGCCGGAGGACATCGGCAACGTTGTCGTCGCGGTGCAGAACGGAAACCCCGTTCTGGTAAAGGACATCGGGCAGGTTGTTATCGGATACGCGCCTCGGTTGGGACAGTTCGGCTTCAACAGTGACAACGACGCCGTGGAAGGCGTGATCATGATGCGCAAGGGTGAACAGGCGCAAACCGTGCTCAAGCGCGTCGAGGCAAAGACCAGACAGCTCAACGATTCCCTACTTCCCAAGGATGTGAAGGTCGTTCCGTTCTACGATCGCAGCGATCTCATCCAGCTCACGACCAGGACAGTGGAGGACAATCTCTTCCGCGGAATCATACTCGTCATCGTCGTGCTGATCTTTTTCCTGTACGATGTGCGCTCGGGACTGATCGTAGCCGTGTCGATTCCGCTGGCGCTGATGTTCGCGTTCATATGTCTGGATCTTCGCCATATCCCGGCCAATCTGCTATCCATTGGCGCCATAGACTTCGGCATTCTCGTAGACGGTGCGGTCGTGATGGTGGAAAACATCCACCGGCAGCTAGGCCGCCGCTACGGAACCGTGTACGACATCAGGCAGGTGATAATTGCGGCCGCCGCTGAAGTTGACCGACCCATCGTGTACGCGACTGCGGTAATCATCGCCGGCTTTCTTCCGATCTACGTGTTGTCGGGACCATCGGGTCGTCTGTTCAAGCCGATGGCCGACACGACGATCTTCGCTCTGATCGGCGCTCTGATCGTCACGATCACGCTCCTGCCGGTCGTGTGCACCGTAGTGCTTCGAAAGGGCGTCAAGGAGCGGCGCAACGCCGCCTTCGAATGGATTCTGCTGCGCTACCGCAGGGGGCTCGAGTGGAGTCTGCGGAATGCCAAGATTGTTCTGTGGGGTTCGATTGGCATTGGCGTCGCCTGCTTGCTCATCGTTACGCAAATCGGTGGCGAGTTCATGCCGAAACTGGACGAGGGGGCGCTCTGGGTTCGTGCGACCATGCCTTACACAATCTCGTTCGAGGAATCGTCGAAGATCGTGCCGCAGATCCGCGCGATAATCAGGTCCTTCCCGGAAGTCACGGTGGTAGGCTCGGAGCACGGGCGTCCTGACGACGGAACGAATCCGACGGGATTCTTCAACGCGGAGTTCTACGTCGGGCTCAAGCCGTACGGCGAATGGAAGGGACCTTATCACAACAAGGCCGCGCTGATTGCGGCGATAGACAGCAAACTTCACGCCTTTCCCGGGATCACGTTCAACTACACGCAGCCGGCCGAGGACGCGGTGGATGAAGCGGAGACCGGTCTCAAGAGTGCGCTGGACGCAAAGATCTTCGGACCGGATCTGAACGTACTGCAGCAGACCGGAATGCAGATCAAGCGAATCCTGGACGGTGTTCCGGGGATCAACCAGGTGACCCTCGTCCAGGAGCTCGGACAGCCTGCGCTGACCGTCACGGCAGATCGCGAACGGCTCGCGCGCTATGGTCTCAACGTCGCGGACGTCAACGGCCTCATCGAAGCGGCTGTGGGCGGTGTTGCGGCAACGCAGGTGGTACAGGGGGAACAGACCTACGATCTGGTAGTTCGCCTTCAGCCGCAGTTCAGGGAAACGGCCGACGCGATCGGTGGCATCCTGATCGCGACACCCGCCGGGGCACAGATCCCACTGCGTGAAGTGGCAACGCTCAAGATCGACAATGGCGCATCGTTCATCTACCGGCAGGACAACGCGCGTTACATCGGCCTGCAGTACTCGGTGCAGGGTCGCGACCTTGCCGGAGCCGTGCACGACGCCCAGGCGCAGGTCGCAGGAAAGGTGAAGCTTCCTCCGGGCTACAGCGTAGTCTGGGGCGGCGAGTTCAAGGAGTACACCGCGTCACGCCGACAGCTCCAGACAGTCCTGCCGCTTACGCTCGCGGTGATATTCGTTCTACTGTTCGCACTTTACCGGAATTTCAAGTTCCCATTCATAACAGTCATCGGCGTGCTACTCTCGGCGCCTCTCGGCGGGCTGGTGGCCCTCTGGATATCGGGTACACCATTTTCCGTGTCGTCGGGAATCGGATTCCTGGCGCTGTTCGGAGTCTCTGTGCAGACAGCCGTCGTGTACATCTCGTATGCGAACGAGTTGCGACTCGGAGGCCTGGGAATAGGGGCGGCGACTCTCGATGCGGCAATGTTGAGGCTCAGGCCGATCATGATGACGGCGCTCGTGGCCGCCCTCGGCCTGCTGCCTGCTGCATTCTCCACCGGCGTGGGATCTGACTCGCAGCGGCCATTCGCAATGGTGATCGTCGGTGGTCTGTTTTCACGGCTCCTGATGAGCATCTTTCTGATGCCGGTGCTGTACCAGATGGTTGCCGGTGAGAATGACGAGCTGCACGTCTAGTGCGGAGGTCCATAAGCCGTCCGTACACGCCGGGCGCGTTGCTGCCAACGGTGCTCCTGCTCTGCATCTCGCTGGTGTCGGGGATCGCCCACGCGCAGGCGAACACCGAGATACAGGTATATGGATCCGAGACCGTCGCCGAGGCGCGCACGATGGTCGAGCTGCACAGCAACTTCACGGATCGCGGCAGATCGGTTGTCGAGGAGGGCGTGCAGCCAACGCTGCACGCGTTCCACGAGACGGTGGAAATAACGCGCGGGTTCACGCCGTGGTTCGAGATTGGCTCTTACACTTTCACCACTATCCAGCCGCACGGCGGCTTCGAGTACGTGGGAAACCACATTCGTCCGCGAGTCCGCGCGCCTGAATCGTGGCGGTTGCCGGTGGGTCTCAGCCTGTCGCAGGAAATTGGCTATGCGCGCAGTAATTTCTCGGCGGATACATGGTCATACGAGCTTCGTCCCATCATCGACCAGACGCTCGGCCGTTTCTACTGGTCGGTGAACCCCGCGCTCGAGAAATCCTTGCGCGGGCCGGGTGCGGCCAGCGGCTTCGCATTTGCGCCAGCCGCGAAGGTATCGTACGACTTCACGTCGCGCGTGACCGCCGGCTTCGAGTATTACGCTGACCTGGGCAATATTCGGAGGTTCGATCCGCGCGCGAAACAGAGCCATGAGATCTATCCGGCCGTTGATCTCAATCTCGGTCCCGACTGGGAGGTGAACTTCGGTGTGAGCGTGCCGGTCTCGAAGGGAGTCGAGGACCGGCGCGTGCTGAAGCTGATTACCGGCCGCCGGTTCTGACCAGGGGAAGCGGATCGCCGTTCGGGTACACACGCGTCGGCGGCGAAATGTTGCCGGTGCGCCCGACCGCATAGACCCACACTTCGCTGGGCGACGAACCACCGCGAGACGCGAGCACCCGCGTGTCCTCATCGCCGGGAATTACCTGCGTCGTCCAGCCGTACGCGGTGCGGGACTGAACTACCCACTGCCACGGCGCGGTCTCACCCGCCGCCGGATCGAAGTCAATCAGCATCGCACCGGATTGCGTGTCCAGGCGCGCAGTTGATTGTGGACGTCCGGGAATCGTGGCGTCGAGCCACGGTGACGCAGGAACGATCGCGGGTTCGAAATAATTTCCCCGCGCGAGCCGCTCGGAGAGGCTGTCGGGGTCCTGCACGAAAACCTTGGTACTGAAGAAAATCTGCCCGCTCGCACCCGGTGTTGCACGGGCAAGACGGACCTGATCGAGCACTTCGGAGGCTCCACGTCCCCTTGGCGCGGCATTTTGCGCGAGACCCGCGTTGAGTCCCGCCCAGATGTGGCGACCGTGTACGTTCTGCGAGATCCACCAGTCGAGCAGCTGCGAGAAATCCTGCTGAGGTCGCCCAAGGGGCCAGTACAGCTGCGGCGCGAAGTAATCTACCCAGCCATTGCGAAGCCACTTGCGGGAGTCGGCGTAAAGTTCCTCGTACGAATCGAGTCCGCGCACTGAAGCGGGATTTCCTGGCCGCCAGATTCCGAACGGACTCACGCCGAACATCACCCACGGCTTCACATCGTGAATGGCGGCGCCGATCCTCTGCACGAACCTGTCGACATTGTTGCGCCTCCAGTCATTCAGCGAGAGCATCCCACCGGCGTCGGTGTAGCGTCTGTAGGACTCCGCGTCCGGAAACTGGATATTGCGGCCGGAGCGATCGGTCTCGCGATACGGGTAGAAGTAGTCGTCTATGTGAACTCCATCAATGTCGTACCGGCGGGTGACGTCGATTACGGCGTTGACGGTACGAGCGACCACCGCGGGATCACCGGGATCCATCCATATCTGCGAGCCGTAGCGCCGCACGAGCGACGGATCGGCGCGCGTGACATGTGACGGATCCGCTTCTCCCGGACTCGCGGGAAAGAGCGCGCGGTACGGATTGAACCACGCATGAACCTCGAGGCCGCGCGCGTGCGCCTCCGCGACGACGAAGGCGAGTGGGTCGTAGAACGGGTCGGGAGCCCGCCCCATCCTCCCGCTCAGAAATGCCGACCACGGCTCGTTGCTGGACTGGTACAGTGCGTCCGCTTCAGGGCGAACCTGAAAGATCACGGCATTCATGTGCATCGCTACCGCACGGTTCAGCAGTGCGATCATCTCCGACTGCTGGTCCGCCGTACTCAGCCCGGTGCGCGAGGGCCAGTCGATGTTCGCGACGGTGGCGATCCAGACGGCGCGAAACTCCCGCTGGATGGGCGGGGGTACGGAATCGTTCGCGGCCACCGAAGGCTGCGCCCCGAGCGGAAGCGTCGACACCAGGAGCGAGCTCGCGAGGAGTCTCGCCACGAGGAGTCGCCCCCCCCAAGCCGCTGCGGTAAACGCCGAGCCAATCGTACGAAGCACTGAATTCACATCTGTGTCTGGCTGAGGAGGAGGTCGTGGCCCCATTGCGTGCGGAACCCGGCGGCGCGGAGGACTGTCGCCAGCTGGCCCCAGTGACGAATGCCATGTAGAAACACGTTCGAAGTGATCTTACGCTTGCTCGCAGTGATGGTTCCCGCGGTGATCGTCGGGAATGTCAGCACGACAGCGGCGTCCTCGTCCGTCATCGTCGAGATGTATCGGCGCAGGAGACTTCGCGCACGTGTCCCAAGCGCAAAGACATCGTCGACCGAGTCCGCGTGGATGTCGTCATACGATGTTACATCGTGTCCGGACACGCGTTCGGCGTAACGCAACTCGACGGCAAAGATGTGGATGAGCAGCCCACGAAGGGTCGCGAGTCGTCCGTCGGCGAACGGAACGTCGAGCGCCTCCGAATGATCGATGAACCACAGCCGCCACTTTTCGGTCTCGGTGTCGGTGTATTCGAGCAATTCATCGTACTTGTATGCGCAAGTCACAGCCATGTCTCTCGTTCTCCAGTCGGTGGGCCTGATGAGGAAGATCGTAACGGGACGCGGGCTTTTGAAGTGCCGGACGGATATCCCGCGGCTGGCAAGGGCAGGGTCCTGATCCGGCTCGCGCGGTTTTGACGCTACTCCATGTAGCTGCGCAGCCGCTCCAGCATCGAGCGATCCGTAGCCTCGGCGTCGTTGCCCTTGGGCGTTTCGATCACCTTCGCAACTCCGCGGAGTCGGGGGTCGTTCATCAGTCTTCGGAAGGGCTCTTCGCCCAGCGCGCCTTCGGCGATCAGAGCGTGCCGATCCTTGCGTGTGCCGAGTCCGTTCTTCGAGTCGTTCAGATGCATCATGCGGACGCGCTCGATGCCGATCACATCATCGAGCCTGCTCATAACCCCGTCGTAGTCGGTGACCACGTCGTAGCCCGCGGCGTACACGTGACAAGTGTCGACGCAAACGCCGACGCGACCGCGGACTTCAGGTGCGACGCGGGCAATGATCACGGCCAGCTCATCGAACGTCGCGCCGAGGGCGGTGCCGCTGCCTGCAGTCGTCTCGAGCAGGAGCATCGTGTCACCCGGCGCCGCGACCAGACCTGCACTGATTGAATCAGCGTTGCGGGCGATGCCGGAATCGCGATCATCCATGTAATTCCCGGGATGCGACACGAGGTAGTGGAGGCCGAGTGCGTTGCACCGGCGCAGCTCGGCGGTGAACGACTCCAGGGAGCGTGCTCGCAGATCGTCCTTTGGCGAAGCGAGATTGATGAGATAGCTGTCGTGAGCGCTGATGACGCGCACGTCCGTATCGGCTACTCCCTCGCGAAATGCGCTGCATTCCTCAGCTTCGCATTCTCGCTCGCGCCACTGGTTCGCCATCTTCGTGAATATCTGCATCGCGGTGGCGCCGACCGCCTTCGCGCGGCCCGGCGACGCCGGTACACCGCCAGCGGTGGAGATGTGTGCTCCGAGAAGCAGGATGTCTTCGTTCACTGTCGTTCCTCGCTCGCTGTTCCGCTGGCGCAATGCTGCTCTGAGATGCCGCGTCAGTGCGCGCGCAGCCACGTGGCCGGATCAACCGCCGGGCCGCCATGACGAATCTCGAAGTGCAGATGTGCAGGAAGATCCGGATCCGACGTGCCGACCTCGCCAACTACCTGTCCCTTGGAAATGTGCGCGCCCTTGCTCACGTTCATCCGGCTCAGTGATCCGTAGACCGAATAGTCACCGCCACCGTGCTCGACGATGACCGTCTGTCCATACGTTCCGAGCTGGCCGGCGAGCACGACATCACCAGCCGCCACTGCGTGAACCGGTGTGCCGGGCGCGGCTGTGATTCCGATCCCGTTCCAGCGGAGAGTCGTGTTGTCGGGGCGCACCACGCGTCCGAAGTTGTACAGGATGTTGCCGTCCACCGGCCAGTCGAGCCTGCCGTAGTCGGAGGTCCGGATCGAGCTTGCCCCGCGTGCAACTGCGCTCGCATTGCTGCTCCCGCGTCTGCGGTCGGCTTCAATACTGGCGATGATGTTGTTGAGTCTGGATTCGCTCTTCTTCACCTGCGCCAGCCGCTGCTGTGTCTTGCGTGAGTCGGCCTGTACGCGCACGAGGCTCTGCTGTCGCTGCTGTTCCAGCGCCTGAAGCCGCGCGTCCTCCTGCGCCTTCTCCTGACGGTTTTCCTGCACGTCACTCTGCAGCGTCACGAGCTGACGCCGCCGGCTACCTATCGTCGACCGCAGCTCGTCCACGCGATGCACGAGGGAGCGGTCGTGCACCGCGATCTCGTGCAGGTACTTGTATCGCGCAATGAGCTCGCCGAACGAATCCGCGGACAACAGCGCCTGAAAGTCGAATAACGGCCCGCGCTTGTAGATCTCGGCGAGTCGGTGATTGAGGATGGCCCGCTTTACCACCGCCTCATCCTCGGCGCGGACGAGGCTCGCGCTCGTGCCTGTAACCTGATCCTTGATGAAACCGAGCTGTTCGTCCAGCGAGCTTACGACACGCTTGGTGACGTCATGCTGCCGGTTTATGTTCTGCAGTTCGTCCGAGATGGAATGCGCCGTGGACTGGAGCTTGTTCATGTGTTGCTGGAGAGTCTCGCGCTCGCGCCTTATGCGCTCCAGCTCGTCGCGATTGGCCTTGAGGCGCACGTCGGAGCTCTGCGCGCGAGCAGGCGACGGAAACAGCGCTGATACGCAGAGCACCGCGACGCCGAGCAGCGCCGAACCGCGCGTTGCCATCCCGCTTCTCACAGCAGCTCGCTCACAGCAGTTCGCTCACAGCAGCACGCTCACAGCAGCACGCTCACAGCCGCCGCAGCTGCCGTCCGACCGCGAATGTGCTGCCGAACGTACCTATCATCGCGCCGCAGATCACGCCGAGAGTTGCGAGCCAGGGATCGAAGAAGCTAGTACGCATGAACGAGTGGCTTATCGCCGAGTTGGTGGCCCAGGTGAGAAGTAGGGCGAGCAGTCCACCCATGACTCCCTGAATGAAGCCCTCCAGAACGAACGGCAGTCTTATGAACCCGTTGGTCGCGCCAACGAGCCGCATGATCGAGATCTCCTTCGCGCGCGCCATGACCATGATGCGAATGGTCGCGCCGATGATGATCACCGCTACCGCGGCGAAGGCGAGACCGAGACCCGTCCCGACAAGCGTCGCGATGGTGCGGAGCCGATACAGCTTCGCCACCCAGTCCTCTCCGTAACGCACATCGTCCACGAAATCGTACGATCTGATCCGGTTCGCGACCGCCTTCACTGTTGCTGGATCACGATTGCCCGGTTTCAGCTTGACGTCGAGGGACGCCGGAAGCACCCCCGGCTCGAACACGTCGCTGAATTCCTTGAGCTCATTACGAGCGCGGGCGAGAGCGTCGTCCTGGGAGACGTACGTGACCGACGCGACTTCCGGAAAAGCGTTGATGTCACCCATCGCGGCGCTGGACGCCTCCACGGGAGTACCATCGGCGATGAACGCGCGGATCTCGACCCTGTTCTCGATAGACTGGAGTGCGTCGCGGATGTTGACGGCGACGAGCGCGAAG
>JALYYT010000114.1 GCA_030946285.1 Gemmatimonadota bacterium | reverse complement strand
TGCGTCGCGATAACGATTCGCTCGGCCCCGATCGCCCCGGTCGCGAATCCGGCCTTCCTCGCCGCCGCCCCGCCGTCGACGCCAGCACTTTCCACGAAAAAACTGTCGCCAAATGAAACGCAGTGGGCAGGGGCGGAGGACTGGGGATTCGTGTCGCCTTTCGATCCATTCGCCATGCCGTACGACGCCTCGACACTCGGCGTCGCATGACGCACTGACATACGATCAGGAAGGGCGGCCACTTCGGCCGCCCTTTTTTCTTTACATGCCTCCCTCTCGCGTTGTGAGCACGGCGTATGCACGTTGATCTGGCAATGTGTGGCGCCCAACCGTCATAAGGAGGAAGTCGTGGATCATGCGGGAACGGAGCATCAGACCAGAATCAGGGCAATGTCACCGCCGGTGGCTGGCGCGGTGTTCGCGGTCATGCTCGCCTTCATGCTGTTGTTTCCATTCGTACGCCTCACCCTAGAGGGGTCCAGCGAGCCCGCAACGCTGCTGTTCCTGACAAAAACCGATTTTGGAATCAACCTGTTTGCGTTGGTGTTGCTGCTCGTTCCGGTCGCCGGAATCGTCGCGTCAATGACGCTCCGCGAGCACCGGGCCATGCTGACTGATGCCATCCTTGCGGTTATCGGCATCATCATGGTTCCACTCATCGTGATCACACTCGGACATGGCGCCGGCGACAACGCCCGGCTTGCCTCGCACGTCGCCCCCGGAATGGGAATGATCCTGGTTGTCATCATGCTTCTGATCCTTGCAGCCAGCACGGGATTCGCTGCAATGCAGACTCGTCGGTAACCTGCTGTCGGACTGCCAGTTTATTGCGGACTGGAAAGAGGCGGGCGTCGCGATGACGCCCGCCTCCGTTATCGTTAGGGTCATGAAAGCACAGATTCATCCGTTGACGTGCAGGGTTCGTTGACAGAGCCGGCGGTGGATTCGGACACGATCGCGACGCGGTCGCAACGGGCGGCCGGCGCGACGATGAAGATCCTCGGCGCGATCGCGTTCTGTCATCTGCTCAACGACATGATGCAGTCGCTGCTGCCGGCGATTTATCCCATGCTCAAGTCCAGCTACAAGCTGGACTTCGCGCAGATCGGGCTGATCACGCTCGCGTACCAGATGACAGCGTCGCTGCTCCAGCCGCTCGTCGGTCTTTACACCGATCACAGGCCCCAGCCGTATTCGCTCGTCGCAGGGATGGGATTCACGCTCATCGGCCTGTTGTTGCTCGCGCACGCGGCGAGCTTTCCCGCACTGCTCGTCGCTGCTTCACTCGTCGGCGTTGGCTCGTCGGTGTTCCACCCGGAGTCGTCGCGTGTCGCACGAATGGCGTCAGGCGGACGTCACGGGTTCGCACAATCGGTCTTTCAGGTCGGTGGCAACGCGGGCTCCGCGATCGGACCGCTGCTCGCAGCGTTTATCGTGCTTCCGTTCGGACAGCGCAGCATCGCGTGGTTCTCGGCGGCGGCGTTCCTGGGGATGCTCGTGCTGTGGAAGGTCGGATCGTGGTACAACGGAACTCGAAAGACGACTTCGGCGAACGCGCAGCGTGAAGTGACCGAACATGTACACCTGTCGAAGGCCAAGGTGCGCTTCTCGATCGCGATACTCATGCTGCTCCTCGTCTCCAAGTATTTCTATCTCGCGAGCCTGAGCAGCTATTACGCGTTCTTCCTCATTCACAAGTTCCACGTTTCGATACAGAGCTCACAGATCCATCTCTTCGTATTCCTCGGCGCAGTCGCTGCCGGAACGATCATCGGCGGCCCTGTGGGCGATCGTTACGGCCGCAAGCTGGTGATCTGGGTCTCGATACTCGGCGTGCTTCCGTTCACGCTGATGCTGCCGTACGCGAATCTGTTCTGGACCGAGATACTGAGCGTGATCATCGGCGTCGTCATCGCATCAGCGTTCTCGGCGATCATCGTCTTCGCGCAGGAACTTGTGCCAGGAAAGGTGGGAATGATATCAGGTTTGTTCTTCGGTCTCGCGTTCGGAATCGGTGGAATCGGCGCGGCGCTGTTCGGCGAGCTCGCGGATCACACGAGTATCGAGTTCGTGTACCGCGTGTGCGCGTTTCTTCCGGCGATGGGACTGCTCACGGGATTTCTGCCGGACATCGAGGGAAAAGAGAAGAAGCAGGCGCTGAGCGCGTCCCCGGCCTAGAGCGAGGCTGCGAGCAATCCGCGCACGGCGGTTGCGCTGAAGTACGCGACCCACGGCGCGTCATTAGAGCATTGACTGTCACGTTGCAGGAGTCACCTCCGTCGTCCTCGCCGAAGGCGTGGACCCACGGCGCGTCATTCGAGCATTGACCGTCACGTTGCAGGAGGACACGCTTTTATCCGTCTTATTCCTGAAGTTGTCGCGCGGTATGCACACGTACCGGATGCGGGTTTCCACGTCTGTTCGGTTCATCCATCCTTTTTACGTGCAAGGCATTCCAGTTCCGGTATCGTATGACTCGGGAACGCCTGCAACTCGACGGTTCTTCGCGTCTCGACGCACCGTGGATCTACGCCTTCGGCCAGGACGACGAGTGTTTGAAGGATGACGCATCTGTTCCACGCTTGCGGCAAATGCGCCCAACGAGAAAAGGCCGACGCATCTCGCGCCGACCCTTCTCGCACTCAAACCGCCAGCTCACTCAGACAGGAAACAGCATCTCGCGATACTTCGGGAGCGGCCATTCGCTGTCGTTGATCATCAGCTCGAGCGCATCGCACTTCTCGCGGACATCGGCCATCGCGTCTGCGCCCTTCTTCGTCAGGTGCTTTGCCTGAGCACCAGGATCGTCGTGCATCCCTTCTGCCTTCTCGATTGCGTTCACCATCGTGTCGCGACGCTCGATGAGATCTTCGATCACCCTGCCGACCTTGTTGGCGATCGCGGCCTGCGGTACCGCCGAGATGCCCGCGGCCTTTGCCTGTGCGGCCGAGGCGGCGAGCGAACCGGTGTAGCCGAGCGCGGTCGGGATCACGAGAGTATCGACAATCTCCTTGAGCGTGTGCAGTTCGATGAGCATGTCCTTGGAGTAGCGCTCGAGACGAACGTGGTAACGCGAGTCCAGCTCTTCGTCGGTGAAGATGCCGAGTGAGGTGAGCATCTTGCGCGACTGTTTCGTGATGAGCTGCTCGAGCGCTTCCGGGCTGCGGCGAAGGTTCAGCAGGCCGCGCTTTTCCGCTTCCTTGACCCACTGGTCGGAGTAGTTGTTGCCCTCGAACCGGACCGGCGAGCTTTCCTTGAATGCGCGCCGTACGACCTTCAGTGCCGCGTCGTCAATCGACTTGGCGTCACGCTTGCCATCCTTGAGCTCGGACCGCATCTCCTCGGATATTTCCGCGATCGCTTCGGCGACAGCCGTGTTCAGGAGCACGATCGGGAACGCGATGCTCTGACTCGATCCTACCGCGCGGAACTCGAACTTCTGGCCCGTGAACGCGAACGGTGACGTGCGATTGCGGTCGGTGTTGTCCTTCTCGATTTCCGGCAACTTGGCGACGCCCAGTCCGATCATCTGCTGGTCGGCGCTCTTGGTGCTGGTGCCCGCGATGATCTCCTCGATCACGCGCGTCAGCATCGTTCCCATGAACACCGAGATGATCGCGGGCGGTGCTTCGTTGGCGCCCAGCCGGTGCTCGTTGCCGGATGACGCGATCGCCGCGCGCAACAGGCCTGCGTGCTTGTTCACTCCCTTAAGAACCGCGGCGAGGAAGAGCAGAAAGCGAATGTTCTGGTGCGGTGTCTTGCCCGGCTTGAGAAGGTTGACACCGTCCAGCGCGGAATCATCGGACCGCACGGCCATCGACCAGTTGCAGTGCTTGCCGCTCCCGTTGACGCCCGCGAACGGCTTCTCGGCGAGCAGCGCCTGGAGGCCGTGACGCAGAGCGACGCGACGCAGCGTCGCCATCACGATCTGGTTGTGATCGACCGCGATGTCCGTTTCCTCGAACGCAGGTGCCATCTCGAACTGGCAAGGCGCGACTTCGTTGTGACGCGTGACGATCGGAACGCTGAGCTTGTACAGCTCGTGCTCTACCTCGGCGATGCACGCCTGAATGCGCTCGGGAATTCCGCCGAAGTAATGATCCTCGAGCTGCTGGCCGCGCGGTGGTGGAGCGCCGAGGAGTGTTCGACCGGACATGACGAGATCGGGCCGCATTGCGAACAGCGTACGATCTATGAGGAAGTACTCCTGTTCAGCGCCGAGCGTGGTGTAGACGCGCTGGACGCTCTTGTCGCCGAGTATCTCGAGCAGCTCGGTCGCCTTCTGCGAGAGGACGTCAGAGCTGCGGAGCAGCGGCGTCATCTCGTCGAGCGCCTCGCCATTGTAGCCGATGAATACTGACGGTACGCACAGTGTCCGCGCGCCGGCGCTTTCCACGATGAAGACAGGGCTCGCCGGATTCCATGCGGTGTATCCGCGTGCTTCCCAAGTCGCGCGGAGACCGCCGGACGGAAAGCTCGACGCGTCGGGCTCGCTCTGGATGAGCTGGGCCGCCGAGAAGGCTTCCATGGGTTCGAGCTCGTCGTCGAACGTGAGAAAGGCATCGTGCTTTTCAGCGGTGAGGCCGGTCTGTGGCTGAAACCAGTGCGTGAAGTGAGTCACGCCGCGCGATACTGCCCAGTCCTTGATGACCTGTGCGACCGTTGGAGCGATCTCGAGGTCGAGCTTCTTTCCCTGCCGGATGGAGGACAGGAGCTTGGTATAGACCTCCTTGGGGAGCTTCTCGCGCATCTGGCGGGCGCCGAAGGTATTGATCCCGAAGTATTCAGAGGTCCGAAGCGGCTCGGGCGCGCTCGAGTCGTCGGTGATGCGGTTGGAAATGTCCTGAACGGCGAGTTGGCGGGCGGTAGGCATGTATGGTTTGGCTTGGCTGGCCGAGTTGAAGAAATTGCTGAACTTGCACAATCTGGTGCTCAATCTGCATATTTAGATCATCTAACGCAAGCAAAAAGGGATAGAAATTGCAAAAATCGGAAATTTTGGACATCACAAAGAAACAAGGCGTCCGGTTTCTCAGGCTTCAGTTCACGGATATTCTGGGAATCAACAAGAACGTCGAGATTCCGTTCTCCCAGCTCGACAAGGCGCTTGACGGCGATATCATGTTCGACGGGTCGTCCATCGAGGGCTTCGTACGCGTAGAGGAGTCCGACATGCTCCTGGTGCCGGACCTCTCCACGTTCCAGGTCTATCCCTGGGGCGATCCCGAAGCGCGCGTCGCTCGGCTGATCTGCGACGTTCACACCCCGGACGGTGCCCATTTCGAGGGCGATCCACGCTGGGTCCTCAAACGCGTCCTGGCCAAGGCGGAATCCATGGGGTTCCGGATGAATGCCGGGATGGAGGCGGAGTTCTTCATGTTCCGGCCGAACGAAGCCGGAGATGCCTCGACCGCTACTCACGATGTCGGCAGCTACTTCGATCTTGCCCCTTCTGACCGCGGCGAGGAGGCTCGGCGCGCAATAGTGATTGCGCTGGAGAAAATGGGTTTCGAGGTCGAGGCAGCCCACCATGAGGTAGCACATGGGCAGCACGAAATCGATTTCAGATACGCAGATGCGCTCCGAACGGCCGACAACATCGCGACGTTCCGGTTCGTTGTGAAATACGTAGCACAGCAATTCGGGCTCGTCGCCTCGTTCATGCCGAAGCCGATCTTCGGCCAGAGCGGTAGCGGAATGCACACACACCAGTCGCTGTTTCGCGGCAATGAAAACGCGTTCTACGATCCCAAGGGACAGTACGAGCTGAGCGAAACCGCACTGCACTACATCGGCGGGCTCCTGAAGCACGCGCGCGCATACACGGCAATCACGAACCCGCTGGTCAATTCGTACAAACGGCTGCTCACCGGCTACGAAGCGCCGGCCAATGTCGCGTGGTCAATGCGCAACCGATCACCGATGCTGCGCATCCCCGCGCGCCGACAGGATGGCACTCGCGTGGAGCACCGCGCGCCCGATCCTTCGGCGAATCCATACCTCGCGCTCGCGGTCATGCTCGCCGCTGGACTCGACGGTATTGAAACACGCGCGGATTACCGTGAGCCCGTCAACGAGAACATTCGCGAGATGTCACACCGCGAACGCCGCCGCCTTCGTATCGACGATCTCCCGCACGACCTCAACGAAGCGTGCGACGAGCTCGAAAAGGATGACGTCATGCGCGACGCACTCGGCGCACATGTCACGCGCCACTTCCTCGCGGCCAAGCGCGAGGAATGGAGTGAGTACATGACGCAGATAAGCCAGTGGGAACTGGAGAACTATCTGGCGAAGTACTGAATCAGGAGACGTGTCTGGCGGGGCGGCGCACGACTCTCACCTTCGCGGCTTTCCCTCCCCCGCAGAAAAACTGATCCTTTCCATCCGACTCGAGTCCGGAAATGCCGACGCCGGCCGGCATATCCAGCTCGTCGGAGACTGCTCCCGATTCAGGATCGACTCTGCGCAGGCTGCTTTCGTCGTTCTCCCACGTCCCGTGCCAGAGCTCTCCGTCCACCCACGTGACTCCCGTCACGAAACGATCGGAGGAGATGGACCTGAGAATCGCTCCTGTCACCGGGTCAATCTGATGGATCTTTCTTTCCCGGTAGTTGCCCACCCAGAGCGTTCCCTCTGCCCAGGCAAGTCCGGAATCACCGCCGCCACCCGGGGCCGGAATCGTGGCAACGACGTCGCCAGTCCTCGGATCCACTTTCTGAATTCTGTCCTCGGCGATCTGGAACAGAAACTCGCCGTCGAACGCAGATCCGGCGTGCGCAGCGACGTCGATCGAGCGCACGAATTCTCGCGTGGTCGGGTCGAACGCGTTGAGCTTGCCGCCGGATGCGATCCAGACGTGATGGCCGTCGAAAGTCACGCCATGCACGCTCTCGATCCCTGGAAAGGGGCCGTACTCATTGATGATTTCAGCGGATGTTCTGGTCATGCTTTCATCCTAGTCATTCGGGAGCGGGGCTGGGAGTAACAATGTCGTCGTGAATCCCGGCACTGAAGGCATCACCCACCTGCGGGATCTTCCCAGCCCGAAAGAGTTTACCTTCCCGGCCGCAGCCAGTGCGTCGAGTGCACGCTGCACCGTACGCTGACTCGCATCCAGCGCGAGTGCGAGCGAAGAGCTCGACCACGACTCGCCGTCCGCCAGGAGGGCGAGCAGCGATCCGTTTGGCTCGTCAACCGGTCGCGCAAGCACAACGACTTCCGGCGATCGCGATGGCATCAGCACGAAGCCGTCCTTGGTTGCGGTGATGCCAGCGATCGGAGCCAGCAACTTGCGCAAACGACCAACTTCGACGCGGAGCCTTGCGCGATGAGAATCGTCGGCGACCTTCGCGCCGAACACGCGTGCCGCGATCACATCGCGGGCTACGTCGTGCGGCCACGCATCACCAAGCACCCTGAGGATGTCGAAGAGAACAGGACGCGTGGCGAGAGAAATGACCGCGCCTCCGTCCCGGGCCTCACCGCGGCACGCGTCCACGATCAGTCGCGCCGACGCGAACAACATTTCGACATCGTCGAGCAACAGCAGCCGTTCCGCACCATTCGTGACAAGTCGCGCCGCAGGTGTGTCGAGTACGGTGGCAGCGCTTTCAACTTCGGCTGACAGTGCAGGAATCCCTGCCGCACGTGCCGCAATTTCGGCACGATAGAGGGCGGCACGTGCGATACGCATTTGCAGTCGTCGTATCGCGATGCCCGCGACGCAGAGTTCATGTGCCGCTCGTGAAGCCGGAGGAAGCAGCAACGGTTTGAGCTCCCTCAGCAACGCGTCCGCTTCGTCGAGCCGACCGATCAGGATCAGGCGTCTGATTTCGAGGTATCTCGCATGAGCCGCATTCACGTGATCACCGTGCGATTCCAGAGTCTCACGTGCCGCCGCGAGCGTCTTTACCGGCCATCCCAACTCTCGGAGCACCAGTGCAATCTCGGCTTCCGCCACCACGCATCTTGCACGTGAGACCGGCTCCTTCGCACCGAATGCGCGTGCCGCGCTTCGCACCAGGGCCTTCGCCCGAACGAATTCGCCAAGTTGCGCCATGGCGATACCTCGCAGCGCGAGCGCCGGCGCGTCGTTCCGCAACGCGACCCGCTTCAGCGCGCCGAGCGGATCACCAGCAGCCAGGGCCCTGGCTGCGGCCGTGATTATCGAGTCCATCAGAATCGCGTCACGATTGTAACTCACACCCGTTGGATGTCCTGCCCTAATCTGCATCCAGCGTCGCGATCTGACGAGACAGGCATGCGCCGCACGATCACTGACTCCAACAGAGAGAGTACCAATGCCAGTACATAAGACCGGCACCCGCGACGCGTGGATCGCAGCGCGCAAGAATCTGCTACAGGCCGAAAAGGATCTGACGCGCCGCAGCGACGAACTTGTACGCCTGCGGCAGGAACTTCCGTGGGTTAGAGTCGATGCCGATTACAGGTTCGAGACCGAGGAAGGCTCGGCGTCGCTGGCCGAGTTGTTCACGGGGCGGTCGCAGTTGCTCATCTACCATTTCATGTTCGGTCCGGACTACACCGCGGGATGCCCGTCCTGCTC
>JALYYT010000097.1 GCA_030946285.1 Gemmatimonadota bacterium | reverse complement strand
TTCCTGCAGAGGAGTGTGGCGTCGACCGCTGAGTCCCTGCTCGCGTGGTACGCGGCGTGGCGTAACCGGCAAGGATTCGCAGTCGACGCCGCTTACGAAGCGCGATTGTACTCAGGTTCGCAGATCCGTGCACTTCGAATAGGCACGTTCGCTTCATCGAACTTCGCGTTCGTTCGACCCGTCGTGTGGTTTGAACGAGCATCAGAGCGGGGAGGTATCACGGCGAGAGTCGGTGCGAGCGCCGACCTTGGATTGCCGATTCCGGGTTTGCATGCACGACTGCACGTTGGGACAAGCGACACGCAATCCGGACGGCAATCGATAACCCTGCTCGCGAGCCCCTGGGACGTGCAGTTCACTCTGGGAGCGCAGCGCGATCGGATGACCGACCCTTTCCGGCTGGAATTCACGATCAACGCGCTCACGTTTGCGGGGCGACTTTTCTCACGCGTCGCCCGAACCGGCGCGACCACGACGTCGACCCGCATGCTCAGCGGGTCTGTGGGCGTGTCCCGATCGCCCGGCTTGAGTTTCTCGCGCTCGGCCACCGCGCGCCGCGGAACGAGCTCCATCCGCGGCGTCGTGTACGTGGATGAAAACGGCAATGGACTTCGAGACCAGTTCGAGGAGGCGTTACCGGACGTGCTGCTCGAAATCGGATCATCGATCGTTCAGAGTGACACAACCGGATTCTATGAGGTCGAAGTTCCACCTTTCACCAGCGTGCTGGTGCGAGCTGATAGAGAAAGTCTCCCGGACGATCTGGTTGCACCATTCGCGTTTCTAGTAGATCCGGTTCCCAACAGCGCAACGCACGTTGACGTGCCGCTTTGGCGCAAACCGTTACGCGGTCCGGTGAACGGGCGGAATGGCACCAGGCTCACGCAGGACGCGGAGGGCCGCAACGCGCCTGCCGTCCATCGCGACAACCTCCAACTCGGCGTTCCGGATACGAACCCGGTCGCCCACGCGAGGGAGTCTTCCAATTCGCGCGAATACGAATCCGCCGAGCGTTGACCAGTCGCCTTCCGGAATGTCCAGACGATAGTCGGATCTTGCGTCGATGAGCGATAGCGTTCCGGTCAGCTCCAGCACGCCATTCATCTCGAGGGAAGTGCGCGACGCCATGTCGTACTCGTCCGTTATGTCACCCATCACTTCTTCGACAAGATCCTCGATCGTGATGATTCCTGCAGTTCCGCCGTATTCGTCTATCACCACGGCCATGTACGCACGAGTGCGACGAAGGTCGTCGAGTACGCGTTCCGCCGCCCTGCTGTCCGGAACATACAGGGCCTCCCGCATCAGCTCACTGAGCGTGAACGGCGATCCCGGTTCCCTCAGCCAGAGATCCTTCGCGAGGAATACGCCAATGATGTCATCGAGTGTTTCACGATATACCGGATATCTGGAGTACCGCTCGGTCCGGAGCGTCTGCAGCACTTCATCCGGTGTCGCGTCAATGTCAATGGCGACGATCTCCGTCCGCGGCCGCATGACGTCGTGCGCTCGCTTCCGCTTGAAGTCGAATACTCCCGCGAGCATGGCACGCTCTGATTCGTCGAGCTCGCCGTGTGTGTGCGCGTGCATGACCAGCGACCGCAGCTCGCCGGGCGAATGCGCCGGCACATCGTTCTCCACGCCCTCGTTCATTCCGAAAGCACGCGCCACGAAGCTTGCTGTGGCATTGACAACGATGACGAAAGGCGTCAGCAACCGGCCGATCAGTCGGACTACCGGAACCGCGTACTTCCTCGCTATTTCCGGGTGCTCCCGAGCGATGGCCCTCGGAACGACCTCGCCCACCACTATATGAAGGAGGACTGCCAGCACAAACCAGGCAGCCCCGCCCACCGCGCCGAGTCCCACCGCCGAGAGGGAACTGCCTATTCTTGCGGCTGTCGTGGGAGCGGCCCTGCGCTCATACTCGTCGATCGTCACGCTAAGAGCCGCTTCAGCTGCAGCGAAAAGCGCGCTCAGCGCAACCAGCGCGATAATCCAGGTCAGACGGGCGGCGAGTGGTCCAGCCCAGTCGTGACTAACTAAGTCTGTCGGCATCCAGCTTCTAAATGTATCGGGAACAGACGTCCTAAAAAGTGCGGTTGACTGAACGATCGTTCTACAAATTGCCAATTAAATGGCCGTTGCTCCGGAGTTGCAATACACGTTGCCCCATCGTCAAGGTATTGCAAAATGCAATACCGCACTCCGCAATCGGTTTCGACGGTGGCCCTAAGACAGCCGTTGCATGTTCCAGTCCGGCGCATCCTCTGGTGGCTTTACCTCGCCCGACTTGCTGCCGCCGGCGCGGTCTATGTCGCAGCCGTCTACTCGTGGCAGTACGCTTCCCGAGCAGACACGTTGCTGGCTTCGCTCGGGTTTGCTGTGGCAATGATCTTCACTGGCGCCTCAGCACTTTATACGCACGTTTACCGCCGCAATATCGCCAATCCTGTCCTGTACGCGCAGGCAATCTTCGACGTGGTGCTTGTTACCGCGTTGGTGCACCTCACGTGGGACAAGACCGCCTCTCAGTTCGCGCCACTGTACATCCTCGTCATTGCCGTGAGCGCACTTCTGCTTCCGGCACGTGGCGTTACGCTCATATCAACGCTCGCGATCATTCTCTACGCCGGGGAGGCCGTCGTCGTACGCGGGGATCCTGGTGGACTGGGTGTCTTCCTTCAGCTCGCCGTATTCGCGATCGTCGCGCTCGGCAGCGGCTTCATCGCCTCACGTCTGCGGGCGCAGAGTGCCGGGACTGAGGCGATGGCCGAGGAGCTTGCACGTTTCCGGTTGCATCAGGCAGAGGTCGAACGGTTGCATCTGCGTGCGGAACGACTCGAGGCTGTTGCGGAACTGGGTGCTTCGATGGCGCATGAGATCAAGAACCCTCTCGCCTCCATACGGAGCGCAGTCGAGCAGTTGGCGAGTTCTCCGCGCACCGCGCCCGATGACCGTCTTCTGACTTCGCTCGTTGTGCGGGAATCCGATCGGCTCGCGCGCCTGCTGTCCAGTTTCCTCGACTTCGCGCGCGTGGACGCTCCGTTCACTCGCAGAATTGATCTTCTTGGGGTGGTCCGCAACGCCGCTGAGCTCGCCGCGACACATCCCACACGAGCCGTTGGATCCAAGGTCGAGTGTGACTTCCCTTATCCAGCCATGGAGGTCAGCGGTGACGAGGACATGCTCCACCGTGCATTCTTCAACCTGACACTGAACGCTCTGCAGGCGTCGCCGCCGAATGGCGTCGTTCGCATCGAAACGGCGACCCTCCTGCCGCAACAGCTCGACTGGCGTGCAGCGGCGTTCGAGGGTGGCGCGATCGCCGTTCGCGTCATTGATACCGGTTCCGGTATCGACCCCTCCGTGCGAGCGCGGCTCTTCCATCCGTTCTTCACGACGAAGCCAGGCGGGACGGGGCTCGGGCTCGCAATCGTGCACCGCGCGGTCGAGGCGCATCGCGGAGTCGTGGTGGTTGACAGTGACAATCGTGGATCTCGTTTTACCGTGCTTCTACCCAGAATATGACAGCTCGCGGCGGAACCAGCGTTCTCATCATTGACGACGAGCAGGGAATTCTCGACGTAATCCGGATGCTGCTCAGCAACAACGGCTTCGTCGCGCACACCGCGCACGGCGGGCGCGCAGGTATCGAGCAGATACGCGCGCTCGAGCCGGATATAGTGATAAGCGACATAAGAATGCCCGACGTCAGCGGAACCGAAGTGCTGTCGGTCGCCAGAACTGTCAATCCGGAGACACCAGTCATTCTGATGACCGCGCAGGCAACGCTGCAATCGGCGATGCATGCCGTGAATGAAGGAGCCTTCTACTACATCCAGAAGCCTTTCAGAAACGACGAATTGCTCGCCATCGTGCATCGTGCTGCGGAGCACCGTGCACTTCGTGTGGAGAACCGGACTCTGCGCCAGGAGATCCGAAAGCGCGACCGTGAGAATTCGCCGATCGGTCAGAGCGCCAACTGGTTGTCGGTCCTGGATCTCGCGGCTACCGTTGCGCCCACTGATTCAACCGTTCTGCTCCAGGGCGAATCCGGCACCGGCAAGGAAGTCGTTGCCCGTTACATACATGAGATGTCAGGGCGGGCAGCCAAGCCGTTTCTCTCCGTGAATTGCGGTGCGCTTCCGGAGAGTCTCCTCGAAAGCGAGTTGTTCGGCCACGTAAAAGGGTCGTTCACGGGCGCGGTCCGGGACAAGACCGGCCTTCTCGCAGCGGCGGAAGACGGAACGTTCCTGCTCGACGAAGTTGGCGAGATGACGGCCGCTACCCAGGTCAAGCTTCTTCGCGCGCTGCAACAGCGCGAAGTGCTTCCGGTCGGTGCCACTGAAGCAATCCCGATCAACACGCGCGTGATCGCTGCAACCAACCGCGATCTCGAGCGGGACGTCAAGACCGGACAATTCCGGAGCGATCTGTACTACAGGCTTAACGTGATCGCCATCCACCTCCCGCCATTAAGACAGCGGCTCGAGGACATACCACTCCTCGCAGAATCTTTCCTCCAGCGGGCGAAAGCTCCGGTCAGGACTCTCAGTTCGGAGGCGATGACAGCGCTGTGCGACTATGACTGGCCGGGCAATGTGCGGGAACTGGAAAACGCACTCGAACGAGCCTGCATCGTCACGAGCGGGGATGTGATCACCGCCGAATCTCTCCCCGAACGCGTGACGAGCAAGTCAGGCGAACATCTCGTGCGTGACGTCGACCGGCTCGACCCGACTCTCGACATGATCGAGCGGGCGTACATCAAATGGGTCCTGGAGGCAAATGCCGGGAACAAGACCCGGGCTGCTGAAGTCCTTGGCATCGATCCATCCACGCTGCACCGCAAGCTGCAGAAAATGGACGGAGCAGTGTAGCGTGTTGCAAGGCTTCATTAATGCTGAATGGCAGTGAAATGCGGCACGAGTTGCACATCACGATGCATCCGGCGACACTTAAATTTTGTATCAAGCTATTTACTCGTTGCGCATCACGAGTTTAGGTCGAGTTGTACCGATGGCCCGGGCGTTGCCAGTGGCGTGGCTGTTTCGTCCAGAACACGGAATGAAGCATCCAACTCCGGGAGAGACTAACGAAGCGTCGCAACACGGGTTTTACACTGATCGAGTTCCTGATCGTCGTCATGATCATCGGTATTCTTGCGGCGATCGCGATTCCGTAGTTTTGCCGCGACGAAGCAGAAGGCATACGTCGCTGCCGTGAAGACCGATCTGAAGAATCTGACCACCGCACAGGAAGGCTACGCATCGAGCAATGCCGGCGCATACCTCACCACAGGACTTGCCGGCCCGACGTCTGCCGACAGTATCGCTCTGCTGCACTACCTCCCGTCAACGGGCGTGACGGTTACGCTTGCTCCTGATGGAACGGGCTGGAGCGCGACCGCGATACATTCGTCGGTCCCAGGCATGACCTGCGCTGTATACGTGAACGGCGCGGCGGTCGCTCCGGCGACGGCTGATGGCGTTCCTGCCTGTCCTGCCGGATATTGAACATTGTCAGAACTGTAAAGTTCCTGAACAGCAGCGGTGCCGAATCAGGCGCTGCTGCTGTTTTGTTTTTCCACACGCGTCGCGTCGCATCGCGATACGGCAGGTCTGGCGAAACGCCCGAAGGATTGCAGAATGCCCCGGTTTGGGCCGGGCAGCGGTTGGGTCTCAAGTTTGTAACTCCAGTGATGATAATGAGTTACGAGGCAACCGAACCGTGGCGCGCGCGTTGCCATTGACAGCGCACAGCACTGCACGAGACACATCCCACGACTCCTATGGAGAGACTAATGAAGCGCAGCAACAAGGGTTTTACACTGATCGAGCTCCTGATCGTCGTCGTGATCATCGGTATTCTTGCCGCGATCGCGATTCCGAAGTTTGCCGCGACCAAGCAGAAGGCATACGTCGCCGCCGTGAAGACCGATCTGAAGAATCTGACCACGGCACAGGAAGGCTACGCATCGAGCAATGCCGGCGCATACCTCACCACAGGAGTTGCCGGCCCGACGTCTGCCGACAGTATCGCCCTGCTGCACTACCTCCCGTCAACGGGTGTGAAGGTTACGCTTGCTCCTGATGGAACGGGCTGGAGCGCGACCGCGATACATTCGTCGGTCCCAGGCATGACCTGCGCGGTGTTCGTGAACGGCGCGGCAGTTTCACCCGCTGTGGCTGATGGCGTTCCTGCCTGCCCGGCCGGCTACTAGTTCGGCTGATCGAAACACGATCGAGCCACTCATGCCGCGCAAGGTGTGAGAAGTAGTCTCGAAGTCGGGAGTGTATCGAAATTGAATCGGCGGCCTTGGGG
>JALYYT010000089.1 GCA_030946285.1 Gemmatimonadota bacterium | reverse complement strand
GCTCGCGGCGGCCTGTCTTGACGCCGGAGGAGGGTTGCCGATATTTGCCCGATGTTAATCGGCAGCGAGCTCCCGGTCTCCTTCGGCAACGATCCGCAGCATCGCTACCGGGTCGAACGCATCCTCGGTGCAGGCAGCATGGCGACGGTGTACCTCGCCACCGATCTGCACGACGATCGGCAGGTCGCCCTCAAGGTGCTCCACGAGCACCTGGAACCGCTCGAAGGGGCCGCACGGTTCGCGCGCGAGGTGGCGATCCTCGCCTGCCTCGCGCATCCGCACATCGTGCCGCTGCTGGATTCCGGGGTCACGGCCGGGCAGCCGTGGTACGCGATGCCGTACGTCGAGGGCGAGTCGCTCCGCGCGCGACTCCAGCGGGAGGGGCGGCTACCGGTCGCCGAGACGCTCGCGATCGCTGGCCAGGTATCCGACGCGCTGGATCACGCGAAGGCGCAGGGGGTGGTGCACCGCGATGTCAAGCCGGAGAACATTCTCCTCGGAGCGCACGTACTGGTCGCCGACTTCGGCATCGCGCGCGTCGTGGCCCGCACCTGGAATGACGCACCGACGCTCACCGCCGTCGGCACCGTGGTCGGCACGATCGACTACGCAGCCCCGGAGCAGCTGTTCGGCGAGGCCGTCGACGCGCGCGCTGACCTCTACGCGCTCGCGTGCGTCGTCTGGGAGATGCTGACCGGGCGGTCGCCGTTCCACGGCGGCTCGATGCAGCAGTCCATTGCGCGGCTGCTCATGGGCGCGCCGCCGGCATTCGAGCCGCCGCGCGAGGAGGCCGAGCCGCTGCTGACCGTCCTGCGCGACGCGCTGCGACCGGATCCGGCCGAACGACCCGAGAGCTGTGGCGACTTCGTCGAGCGCCTGCGGCAGGCGACGGCCGCGACATCCGGGACTGATGCGCGCGTCGCGGTGAAGGTGTCGGATCAGGCGATCCCCACACTCGCCGTGCTCCCCTTCGCCGTCGCCGGCGGCGATGCGGAGTCGGAGATCCTCGCGGAGGGGATCGCCGAGGAGCTGCTGCTCGCGCTCGGGCGCATCCCGGGATTCCGCGTCGCGTCGCGGGCCGCGTCGTTCGCCTTCCGCGGGGGGAATCTCGATCTCCAGCGCGTCGCGGAGCGCCTGCATGTGGAAGCGGCGGTATGCGGCACGCTGCGGCGCGCGGGGGACCAGATCCGCGTCACCGTCGAGCTGCTCGACCTGCGCACGGGACACCAGCGCTGGGCGAACCGCTACGATCGCGAGCTGCGCGACGTGTTCGCCGTGCAGGAGCAGATCGCCCGTGCCGTCGCGACCGAGCTGCAGGGACGGCTGGACACGGCGCCGCGCGTCTCGATCCGGTCGCGTCACTCGGCGGACCTGCAGGCCTACGCCGACTATCTGCGCGGACGTCATTTCTGGAATCGCCGCCCACGCCAGACGCGGCAGGGGCTGGAGTGCTACGAACGTGCGGTGGCGCGCGACCCGAGCTATGCCCTCGCCTGGGCGGGGATCGCCGACTGCTGGGCCACGCTGGGATCATGGGAGGCGGGAGAGGTGGAGCCCGAGGAGGCCTTCCGCCGCGCCGCCGACGCGGCGCACCGTGCGATCGCGCTGAACCCGGCGCTCGCGGAGCCGCTCGCCGCGCTGGCGTACGCGGAGTTCCACTTCGGCGGCGCATCCATGGACGCGACGCGCGCCATGGATCGCGCACTCGCACTCGATCGCGGGTACGCGCACGCGCACCACTGGCACTCGCATCTGCTGCTGCCGCTCGGCCACGTGCAGGAGTCGCTCGAGGCCAGCCTGCGCGCGCTCCGCCTGGAGCCGCTCGACACGGTGCTCAACGTCCACCTCGCCTGGCACCATCACTTCGCCGGGCAGTACCACGCGGCCGTCGAGCAAGGCGAGCGGACCATCGCACTGGATCCGGACGACTTCTGGGGCTTCTTCTTCCAGGCGCTGTCGCACGAGCAGCTCGGCGATCCGGGAACGGCACTCCGCTGCCTCGACGATGCGGCGCGCCGCGCGGGCGACCTCACGGTGATCCGGTCGGCGAGAGCGCACGCGCTGGCGTCGTCAGGCGAGGCGGTGCGGGCGCGCGCCGTGCTGCGGGAGCTGGACGCGTTGGCCACGCACCGCTACGTGTCGCCATATGAGCGTGCGTTGATCCACCTCGCGCTCGGCGAGCACGAGCCTGCGGTCGCGCGGCTGTGGGAGGCACGGGAGCGGCACGACGGCTGGCTCCCCTACGCGCGCGTGGACCCGCGGCTCCGGCCGTTCCTCCTCACGCCGGAGGTGGCCGCGGTACTGCAGCCGCGCTGACGGATCGGACGGCGGCGAAGCGGCGTCGTGGCGGAACGTCACCCGCCCGTGGCTTCGCGCGCTTCGTCGGCGAGACTACGGCGACGCGACATCGGCGGCGGACATCAGCACACGCGTCCAGACGTGCGCGAGGTGGTGTTCGGTCGTCAGCACGTTGCCGAGACCGACACGGATGCACACCCGGCCGCCGAGCCGCGTGTGGGTGAGGTAGGCGTCGCCCGAGGCGTTCACCCGCTCGACGATGCGCTCGTTGAAGACGTCGCATGTGTCGCCAGGGAGCCCGGGCGGCACGAAGCGGAAGCAGACGATCCGCATGCGCTCCGGCGCCGCGAGCACGACGTCCGGCTCGGCATCGACCCATGAGGCGAGCATCGCCGCCAACCCGCAGTGCTCGCGCACGCGCGACTCGACACCGTCGCGGTCGAAGGCACGAAATGCCATCCACGCCTTGAGCGCGCGGAATCGACGGCCGAGCTGGATGCCGTAGTCCATGTAGTCGATGCCGTTCTGACTGGCCGCGCCGCTGACATCGCCGGGCGCCTCGTCGTCCGCCCCCCGCGACGCGTCGCCACGCAGATACTCCGGCGTGAGCGCGAAGACCGCACGCAGCGCCTCGGGCCGGCGCGTGAACAGCGCGCTGAAGTCGAGCGGCACGAACAGCCACTTGTGCGGGTTGACGACGACGGAGTCGGCAAGCGCCGCGCCGTCCATCGCCCCTCCCGGGTCCCGTGCTACGCTCGGCCTCGTTCCTCCCCGACGCGTTCGGAATGGACCAGCGGACGAGGCGCACGCGCATAAGAAGGTCGGCGTCGCGAAGGTCCCGCACGGTCACCGCTGGGCTGACGAGGCCGGCGTCTTGGAGGAGCATCGTCGCGAGTCGTCTACAGCGCGTCGCGCCGCTCCTCCCGCACGCGTCGATATATAACCGCGTCCGAGCCACTCTCTCTGGCAAACGCGTGACGACGCCAGGACACTACGTTTTAGTCGCGCCGCACACTCGTGTGTTTCGCCTCGCACGCAATGGCGACGGGCGCGCTCAGCGATTCTTGGCACTATGGGTGGCACTACGCACGGCGATATTGCGCGGCGCACGGCGACGCCGGTGCGGGGCGTCAAGCAGCCACGTCATAGTGGAAGGCACTAATTCTCGGCGATTCTACAATCCTCATAATGCCGGGGTCGCGGGTTCGAGTCCCGCCCCTGCTATTTTATCAAATTGTGATGTGTAGCGCCCGTCGCCACTCCGTGGGGACGGGCGCTTTCGCATACATGGCCGTAGCATACTGTTCGATCTGGTCGTGAACGGCGGAATCGAGGGTAGCGCCATGGGTAGCAGAAATCTTTCAGGCCTAGTCACCGTACGCTTCTCTCGGAGCTCGGTTTTAGCCGGGGAGACGTCTCGTAGTGCGGTTGCTATTATCTCTCGCCCTTACTACCCAGAGTGAGTTCATCCACGTCGGATGAAGTCCGAACGGCTCCGCGCTGCCGCGCCTCGATTTGCACAACCAGAGGATGCGAAGATGGCCGACCATTGGACGCGCGTGCCCCATCAGCATAACGGGTACACGAGCCCAGGCCTCCCGCGTTCGCTACCCCAATACCACCGTGGGCTCGAAAGGCCCAACCTGGATTCCGCGCTGAGGTGCTGGTGAGCTACAAGCCGAAGTCATCTTTCACCAAAAGCCCGACAGAGCCCATTATCATCCGTGCTCAACACGTTGAGTTTGGCGCGGTTTGTGAATAGTTTCACAATACCCTCGGGGATTCCCGCAGGGCGTACTTATCTTGGAGAAAGTTCAAATGCGGTATTTCGGTTTTACTGCTATTGCGGCTGGCGCAATGATGCTTGCCGCCTGTAGTGGCGACAAGAAGGCCGCCGACACTTCGGCTGCGGCAATGCCTGACACGACGGCATCAGCTGCGGCGGCTACGCCGGCCGGCTCGACCTCGACAGCTGCACCAGCAGCCGGTGCAGTTGCGGCCGCACCAATCACCGGAACGATCCACGACGTCAAGATGGTTGGAGACGCGAAGGGTTACCGGTTCGAGCCTGCTGCGATCACGATCAAGGAAGGCGACGGGATCCGCTACATCAACGTCAGCGGCGGCCCACACAATGTTACTTTCGACCCTGCCCAGATTCCTGCTGCTGTAAAGCCGCAGCTTTCTGCGAACATGCCTGACCAGATGGGCGATCTTGCAGGCAAGCTTCTCGTCACGCCGAACGAGACCTACACGGTGTCGTTCGCGAAGATTCCCGCCGGCTCGTACGAGGCTCATTGCACGCCTCATATGGCCATGGGGATGAAGCAGGCGATCACGGTTCAGTAGTCCAGGCCGGATCTGCCGCATTCGCCGGCTGTCCCGGAGGCTCAAAGTCTCCGGGACAGCCGGTTTTTCATTCATGGGTCATGAACGGGATGGGGCGGCTGGTATCGCGGGTCGCACGGGCCTATTCTGCTGGCGTACCATGTGCGCTTCAGCGCCTTCGCTACGGGGTTCCACGCACGAACGTTTCCGCAAGAACCGAGAATGAGCAACGCTCATACGCCGTCAGGTAATGCCGCAGGCTAATCCTACCTATGTCTGGATCGCGGCGCGTGCTCGCAACGCGCTGCGGCATCGCGTGTTGGTGAGCATAGTGACCGGGGCCACGTTCATACTTGCGCTCATCGGGTTGATCCTGATGCCGCGCGAGGCGACGCGCATCGTGCGCATGACATCCGTCCGTCCTGGAAGGACGATGGATACGACCGCCGCTGCGGACGCGGTGACTCTGGCCCGCACTTCGATCGAGCGGGCCGACCCCGCGCTGGCTGCGGCGCGGCGGGTGATCGTCCTGCAGCAGCCCGCGCAAACTCTGCCTGCGGACACGCTTTCGCCTGAACTTCGAGCGGAACGCGACTCACTCAATGGTCTGTTGAGATCGCTCTCTAGCTCGATTGCGAATGCTCAGGAGTCACCGCTTCCGCCGGCATTTCATGCACTCGCCGCAACGCCGGCGCTGGCTTCCGACCAGCGAGTCAAGGTTCTTCTGGATTCGCTGGATCAGGTTGACAAGCTGCGCGCTCCATTCGGCGCACTGGGTGCGGGCGACCCGATCTACGTCTCGCTCACGGCCCGCATGAATGAACTCGGCCGCTCCATCCGCGACGCCGCGGCGGAAAGACGATCCGAACTGCGCGCGCGGATCGCGCCGCTTGCCGCCCCCGCTCCGGCGATGCAAACGGCGCCCGCGACCAGAATCGACACGGCAGGCTTCGTCAATGCACGTGCGGAAGCTACGCAGCAATTCACCAGGGCTCGGCAGCAACTCGACTCGCTTCGCAATGCCAACGCCAGGGTCGATACGGCCGCGACGCTGGCGCGAGAAGTCGCGAACGTCGGAGCGCCACCGATAGCGATGCTGGCAGCCGCGCTCGTCATGGCTGTCGCGATGGGGTTTGCGGTGGCATTCATCCGGGAAGTGCGGAATCCGCGCGTCGCGCACATGCGAGAGGGTGAAGCCGTGTCGAACGTGCGGGTGCTGAGCGTGATAAAGGCGACGAGCGTCGTGGAGCGCGCGCGCCGGCAGTCGGACTTCGATACACCACCGCTCATAGATCTGACGTCCGAGAGCTATCGGACGCTTTACCTGCATCTCGCAGCGACAGAGGCGAGTATTCCGGTAGTCACTCTGGCTGGTGATGTTCCGCTGGTCGTGGCAACGGTAGCCGCCAATCTCGCGGCGATCGCCGCATACGAAGCACGCACCGTTCTGCTCGTGGATGGCGACCCGTCCACGAGTGCAGTCGCCGCGGTTCTGCGCGTGAATTCGGAGCCCGGTCTGCACGGAGTATTGTCTGGAAAGACCGAGCTTGCGGGTGCGATCGTAACGACGAAGATCGGTCGTGACCGTCCGCTGGATGTGTTGCCGAGCGGCCATGGAAGACTCGGGACTGCCCCTTCAGATGAAGTGCGGAAAGTTCATGATGCGCTCGCGCGGATGCAGCGTCGCTACGATTTCATCGTGATCGCGGTTCCATCCGGCCAGGCGCAGTTGTCATCGAACACTATAATTCCGGCGCCGGACGTGATTCTCTGTGCGCAGGTAGGGGTGACCGAGATAGCAACGCTGCGCGGTGCGTTGAAGACGCTAAGAGCAGCTGGGAAGGTCGTTCACGGTATCGTCCTATGGGACGATGAACCACCGCGCGCCTGACTGCTTACCGCTGACGACTTACCGCTGACGGCTTACGTCTGTGCTCCCGAGCAGAATGCACACGAGCACGGGCGAAAGTCGATGGATTATTGCTTCGAAACGACTTTGCGGAACAGGCGCGCCGACTTTCCGTTCAGTGGGGTCAGTGTAAGTACACTGTCGGACACGGCGAACCTGGCGGTCGCCGGTAGCTGGAAGGTCTGTTCGTTGGTAAGGTGAAGGGTATCTGCGCGCACGGAATATCGTCCCTGCTCGTCACCTACCTGCGCTCGTACGCGCATCGACCCGTCCGCGGCAAAGGTGTAATGCGCCGTGGTGCCCCCAGGGAGCGTGATTGTCCATTCACCGACAAGTTCGCCTCCTGACGCCGGCGCCATCCGGTGCAGCACTCTTCGCGGTCCGCCAACGCGATCGCTGACGATCATCGAATCTCCGGCGACGGTGAAAGCGGAAGTATCCGTGTGGGTCGCGTTCGTGGCGGGCAGTGCCACTGTCTCCACGAGCTGCCCTGCACGGGCGGAATACGTGCCGTCAACAGCGAGTGTCATGGCCAGGTCGAACGTCCCACTCTCATCGAAGCGGAAGGTCTGAATGACCCCATTCGGCAGCGCTACATCCGCGCGCCAGGTACCAATAAGCGGCGTTGGCTGCGGGCGTGATTGCGCTTGCGCGCCGAGCGACCCGACGGATGGGCCATAAAGGGCAACGGAGAGGACGCACGCGGCGGGAACGAAACGAAACACGGCTCTCTTGTTCATGGCAGATCGCAATGGGGCTGAACGAGTGACGCTGGTGGCGTCGCAGGCTTGCGGACCGACGGCGGACGGGCCGACGGGCCGCTGGAAAGAGAGGACGATCGAGGCGAGCCACATGATACACCCGTGTGCGTGAGACAGTCCGTCCGGTACAGTCCGTGCATCGAGCGCTTCCATGAGCAAGATTCTGCGCGGACTCGCCGCCGGCTACGGGGCCAGGAAGCTGGGTGGTGGGGGATGCGGATGCGGTACCATCGTCATCTTCATCATTCTATGGTACGTGCTCGGTCACTTCGGGATCTTCAAGTAGGGTCGCTATTTTTCCGGCATGGCAGAAGTCACGCTGGACATGCGGGCGGTACCGAAGGGAGAGGCGTATGCGCAGCTCGCGGGGCACGTCGATGCGGTGCTCGACGGAATTGCTGACGAGATCGCGGAGATGGCGACCGTAAGCGCTCTGGTGCACAACGCTTTCGGATTTCTGTGGACGGGATTCTACAGGGTAGTCGAACCCGACAGACTGATGCGTGTCGGACCATACCAGGGAACGCTCGGTTGCCTCGAGATCGCGTTCGGTCGAGGAGTGTGCGGGACTGCAGCTTCGGAACGCCGAACGGTGATAGTCCGTGACGTCAACGAGTTTTCGGGACACATAGCCTGTGATGTGCGTTCACGATCGGAAATCGTGCTGCCGGTGATCAACGCGCAAGGCGATCTCATCGCCGTCTTCGACGTGGATTCAGAACAGATCGGCTCATTCGATGAGGAAGACGAACGTGGCCTGGCCGGGATTCTGTCGCGCTTCTCGCGCTAGGAGAACATGAAGGCAATCATGCCGACGATCCCCATTATCAGCGCTAGCGCCACGCCGTAACCGACTACCACTACGGTGAGTTTTCCTGTGGTGGCCAGCATCGTACCGCCGTACACTCTTCGCATTGCGAGGAAGAGATAGGCGAGAATCGCCAGCCCGATGACAGTGCCGAGGACGGGAACTGGAAGCAGGCCTACGGTGAGCGCGGCGAAGCTGAACGCCTGGAAGTGCAGTGCGAAAACCAGATGCTCGACGTAGAAACGTCCGCTCCGCCGATACAGCGCGGATAGCGCGAGTGCGAGTCCCGGGACCAGCAGGAACAATGCGTCTGGAAGCTCGTGGTGGAATGATTCCGATATGTGTTGCGTTGCTTCCTGCCTGTGCGCTTTCAGGTAGGCGATCCGCTGTACGAAGCGTCGCTTGAAGAAGAGCGAGACGGCGTTTCCGTGGAGCGTATCGGCTATCGATTTATCAGCAATCCTGGATGGAACCACGGAATCGGCCGCAGCACGGGCAATCGCGGACGAAGCCGCTGCAGCGCTCGAGTCTGCCTTTCCGAGCTGCACTGCGCGAACGCCATCGCTACGGTCCGGCGATGTGGCCGTGTCACTTTTCAATGCCGACAGCAGAAAGAACAGCACGCTGAGAGACAGGTACAGCCGCAGCGGCGGTACGTAGCTCATGCGTCTGCCGGCGAGGAATTCGGTTGTGAGCTGGCCGGGTTTCCGGACCAGCGTGACGAGGGTGCGAGCGACCTTCGTATCCAGTCCGAAGTGTTCTGCTGCGAGTTCGTGCAGCAAGTCGCGAAGGGACAGGCGCACGTCGCCCGAACGCTGACCGCAATGTCCGCAATACTTGTCCGCGACTGGTGCGCCGCAGTTCAGGCAGGTGGCGACGGCGGATTTTTCCGGCGCCACGTCAGGCGATTGCTGCGGTCGTCCTTTCGATTGATCCGGAGCCGTAGGTTCGTTCCACATAGTCGTCGAGGATTCGAAGAAACTCGGGAACGATGTTATCGCCTTTCAGTGTGACAGCAAGCCTTCCGTCTATATAGACCGGTGCCTTCGGATCCTCGAACGTGCCCGGGAGCGAAATACCGATGTTCGCGTGCTTGCTCTCGCCCGGTCCGTTCACGACGCATCCCATGACGGCGACCTTCATCTCCACGACTCCGGGATACGCATCGCGCCAGACCGGCATCTGTTCGCGCAGGTAGGTCTGGATGTCTTCCGTCATGTGCTGGAAGAAGGTGGATGTGGTGCGTCCGCATCCGGGGCATGACGTCACCTGCGGTGTGAATGACCGCAGTCCGAGCGATTGAAGAATCTGTTGTGCGACCAGCACCTCTTCCGTGCGATCGCCGCCCGGTTTGGGAGTGAGCGATACCCTGATCGTGTCGCCGATCCCCTCGCTCAGAAGGATCGAGAGACCGGCGGTGCTGGCGACGATGCCCTTCATTCCGAGGCCAGCCTCGGTGAGACCGAGATGGAGCGGGTAGTCGCAACGAGTCGCGAGGCGGCGATACACATCCACGAGGTCGTACACTCCGGAGACTTTCGCGGATATTATGATCCTGTCATGGCCGAGCCCGCTTTCCTCGGCGAGTGCCGCGGAGCGAAGCGCGCTCTCGAGCATGGCTTCGATGTACACGTCGCGGGCATCGAGCGGGTCGGGACGAGTGGCGTTTTCATCCATCATGGACGTCAGGAGGTCCTGGTCGAGCGAGCCCCAGTTGACCCCGATGCGTACGGGCTTGTCGTTGTCGACGGCGATCCGGACGATGGTGCGGAAGTGTTCGTCGCGGCGTTTGCCCCCCACATTGCCGGGGTTGATGCGATATTTGGCGAGGGC
Source organism: Gemmatimonadota bacterium (assembly GCA_030946285.1). Taxonomy (GTDB): domain Bacteria; phylum Gemmatimonadota; class Gemmatimonadetes; order Gemmatimonadales; family Gemmatimonadaceae; genus Fen-1247. The sequence goes on along the minus strand of JALYYT010000089.1, from coordinate 6,649 downwards.
TCGTGCGGTGGCCGGATACTTCGCGAGGAGCAGGTGGCCGTTGTAGTGAAAATCGCCAACTATGGGCACATTGACGCCGAGTGCCGAGAGACGCTCGGAGATTGCCGGGACGGCCGCCGCGGCCGCGTCGTTATTGACCGTGATGCGTACGATCTGCGATCCTGCCGCGGCGAGAGCCGCGATCTGTGCGACTGTGCCGGCAATGTCAGCCGTGTCCGTGTTAGTCATGGACTGTACGACTACCGGATGCTCCGATCCGACCGGGACGTCGCCGACGAGTGTGGTTACGGTGTTTCTGCGAGGACCGAAGGCCATGGTTGAAAAGTAATTCCCGACAATACTGCGGAGCATTGATATGGTGGTGAACGAACCGATGGCAGGGGAGGGTGTGAAGCCGAGGAGCCGGCATCTGGTGCTGAAGATTGGAGTGCCGGTGGTTCTGGTGCCTGTTCTGGTGGTAGCCCTGTGGGTGGCGGGTACGATGGGGTTCGTCTATTCGTCGGGCGAGCGGACCGGGTATGTCCAGAAGATGTCGTACAAGGGGTGGCTGTGTAAGACGTGGGAAGGTGAACTCGCGATGTCCCCCGTGCCGGGGTCGCCACCGACGATTTTCGACTTCACGATAAGGAGCGATTCTCTGGCGAAGGCGCTGGAACTGGCCGCGGGGCATCAGGTGACGCTGTCATACGCGCAGCACAAGCACGTGCCGTCCACGTGTTTCGGTGAGACGGAGTATTTCGTGGAATCCTTCAGGGTGGACAAGTAGAGGGCGAGCGGAGGTCCTGTAGAGGCGCGTAAACGTCTACCCTCCGTCTAGAACTTGTCTATTGCCTAATTTTCGGGTCCCCGATACTTTGTGGCCCAGCATAGGATCGTCCTATGGATCTGTGCGGGGGATCTGAACACTCCGCGGTATTGTCAGGGTAGGCGTTTCCTGCTTCCGGACAAGATTCTATTCAGGAGTTAGTTGGATGCGCACGAATGGAAAGGTGAAGTGGTTCAACGACGCCAAGGGCTTTGGTTTCATCACGCCCGACAATGGTCAGAAGGACTGCTTCGTCCACTACAGCGCCATCTCCGGCAACGGATTCAAGTCGTTGCAGGAAGGGGAGGCTGTGGAGTTCGACATCGTCCAGGGGCAGAAAGGTCCCGCGGCGGAGAACGTTACCCGGATGAACGGGTAGTCTGATCCAAAGGTTGGAAAAGGGGGGCGTCTCGTGAGAGACGCCCCCCTTTTCGTTTCCCAGCAGAGATTGGGCGCTGGTGGCGTGCCAGGGTCGAGTTCTACTCCGGCACGCGCGAATCACGCCGGGAGCTTATCTTTTCGGCGGGCGTCCGCGCCGCGGGGATGGAGCGGTTTCAACTGCGTGGGATAGCTGCTCCATGACACTCTCGCGCAGTGAATCGAGTGCGACCCCGAGGTGAAGTTGCGGGCTGAGCGCGATCTTGCCGTCGCCTTTCCGCATCATCTCCTCGGCGAGGCGCACGGCGGTGCTGGAGGGGATGTCAAGTTGATCGATCAACTGCGTTGCCAGTGCGATGGCCATGACAGTGGACAGCGGGAGTCGTCGGGAGACGCCTTGAGCTTCGGATTGAACTCCGGTCAAGTCATTGTGTGACAAGAGGTTATCAAGCCATTTGGGCGTCACACGCAGAGCGGACGCAGTCGTGGCAGTGTTGTAGAGTGGCATTATATCCTATCTGTGAAGGATATTTATAATTAACCTGTTGATTTAGGATAATATAAATGAGGTTCCCAGGTTTCGCTATGACGGCCATGCTGTCGGCCCTGTCCCTGCCGGCCGGTGCCCAGCAGCTCATTCATCTGGGAGTGGCTGGTGGTGGGGTCTTTCCGGTCGGCAAGCTGGACAGCAGCTTCACGTCGGGAAGGAGCGGGCTGATCACGCTGTCCCTCGGGCCGCAGGATGCCGTGTTCGGCGTTCGTCTCGATTACCAGTATGACGAGTTCCGGGGCAAGACGCTCGACAACACCAGGATCCCGGACTTTCATGTCAACTCAGCCACTGCCAATATCGTAGTCCCGTTCAGGCTGGGCTATGCCAAGCCGTACATAATCGGCGGGTACGGCCGCTATCCGCTCCACATCCCCGGTATCCTGAAGAAGGAGACGGACTGGGGCGGAAACATCGGCGCGGGAATCGGTTTCCCGATTCCTGGCACTACCATAGGCGGGTTCGTCGAAGCGCGATATCATGATGTGAATCGCTCCGACGCGTCTCCCTATCATTTCGTTCCCGTGACTCTCGGAATACTGTTCTGAAGGAACCAGACGTTTGTACCGAACGCGAAACATTTTCCGCTCAACCAAGTAGCAGTAGTTTGCAGTGCGCGCCGACGGTCTTCCGACCTCCGGCGCGTTTAACTAGAAGGTCAATAACTCTATGAACGGAGTATGCATGTCACGTTTGACAAAGCTCGTAACGGTTGCGGCTGTTGCTGCGATCGCCGTGTCGAGCGCAGCGGTAGCGGGTGCGCAGGGAGTCACCAGCGCGACCAAGCCGTTTTCGCTCGGAATTTCCGGAGGCGCATCGATTCCGACGGGTGATCTGTCCAACTACACCAACACCGGGTATAACGTCGGCGGCCATATCGCGCTCGGGACTCCCGCGCTTCCGATCAGCTTCCGCGGCGACGTCAACTATGACAACTTCGGCGCGAAGGGCTCGGGCAACAGCAACGCGCATATCTGGTCATACACGGCCAACGCGGTCTATGAAGTTCCGACGATGAGTGGAATCCGGCCGTACGTGATCGGCGGTATTGGCGGATTCACGCCCGGAGCCAGCTATACCAGCGGCAATACGACCGTGAGCGCGAGCAGCAGCACGCAGTTCGGCTACGACGTTGGCGGCGGTATCACGATTCCACTATCCGGTTTCAACACATTCATCGAAGCGCGCTACAACCACTTCAATGACAACGGCCGTTCGACGAGCTTCGTACCGATCACCTTTGGAATCATGTTCTAGCAGCACCATGCACTATGCATCATGCACGATGCACGATGCACGATGCACGATGTGACAACAGCTCCTGGCAATTCCGCCAGGAGCTGTTGTCATTCATGGCTCTGCGAGCAGCGCTGACCGTCGAGCCGAGACGCATTCGGTAACTGTATCAGGGTCGCGCGCGAAGTGTCAGCGTGGACTGCGCCAGCGCAAAGCCGGCGAAGGTGGCGACAATGGACAGAACCACACTCAGCGTCACGTAAAGCATCGCGCGGCGGTACTGACCTGTCTCGAGCATCGCTGCCGTCTCGGAGGAGAACGTCGAGAAGGTCGTGTAGCCACCGCAGAAACCAGTCATGAGAAACAGCCGCGACTCGGTCGACATCTGGGTTCCGCCAAATGCAAACCTGAGCAAGAAGCCCAGCAGCAGGCTGCCGGTGATGTTCACGAGAAGCGTTCCTGCGGGAAACGCGACACCGAATCTCTGCTGCACAGCGGAGCCGATGACGTAGCGACTCACGCCGCCCAGTGCGCTGCCAGCTGCTACATACAGCCAGATCAGCATTCAACCAGCTGGCGACGGCTCGGGTTCGACTGTTTCATTGCAACTCTCCATTGAGACGAGCTTCCGCCTGTAGACTGGAGCGCTCGCGACCGACGTCGGCCTGTGCATCGAGTGCTCCGCCTTTCGAAACATATCTCACAGTGCAGTCGTGTTTCTCGGGCTTTCCGTCAACCTTGCGGGAGTCGTCACGGTCCGCGCGGCCGACATGATCGACCGCAACATCGAAATGCCGGCTCCAGAAGAATGGAGCGAGCGTGAAGGGTTCGTTGGCGCCGAGCATGTTGCGGGCGGCGAACTGACCCTGAAGTTCAGCGACCACCCAGTGTTCGACACGAATCCGGCCGACTCGCGGGTCCGGCCACGCCGCGATGTCGCCCGCCGCATAGATGTTCGGCATGGATGTCTCGAGAGTCGCGCTGACAACGATGCCATTATCAGTCGTGAGTCCTGCCTGTTGAGCGAGTGCTATATCGGGTCTCACACCGACGCCTACAACGACAAAATCTGCGGGCAGAGAAGTTCCGTCGTTGAGCAGCACGTGATCGACCGCGATAGACACGGCGCTGCAGCCGAGTTTGAAGGACACGCCATGGCTGTCGTGAACGGCCTTGATCATGGTGGCGAGTTCAGGGCCGAGGATACGTTCGAGAGGCAGCGACTCCGGCGCGACGACTGTGACGGCGACATCGCGTTGCCGCAAGGATGCTGCAACCTCGAGTCCGATGAAGCTCGCGCCGATCACGACAGCGCGCTTTCCCTTTTGCGCGGCCGCGATGATGGCCTTGCTGTCGGCGAGCGTTCGCAGGTAGTGCACGAAGGGCAAGTCCGCACCAGGAATATCGAGATGAATGGGCGAGCTGCCTGTCGCTAGCAATAGTGATCCGAACCTCGTTACCGCACCGGACGAGTCGGTTAATGTTCGCGCGCGGGGATCTATGCTGGTAACGCGACGGTCACGGAGAAGCTCGATTCCACTGGAACTGTAGAAGTCATCCGGCCTGAGACTAACCCAGGATTCCTCGGCCTGACCAGCGAGGAATTCCTTGGACAGGTTCGGTCTGTCAACCGGAAGAGTGTCGAGCTGATCGAACAGCCTGATGGAGTCAGTGTAGCCGCAGCGGCGCAGCATCTCGGCAGCCGCGACACCGGCGGCGCCAGCCCCGACGATCGCGATGGAAGTCGGCGGGCTCGCCAGGGCACGCATGTACATCGAGCGCGGATGAATTTCCTCGCGGACAAAAACAGTGTCGTCCACTTCCTCGACACGGAAACACGGCACGTTGTCGAATGCGGGGGCGCGCAGCGGTTCGCCGGTTTTGAGGCTGAAGCACGCGTGATGCCATGGACACCGAACCGTGTCACCAACGATGATGCCGTCAGCGAGAGGGCCTCCATAATGTGTGCAAGTGGCGCCGATGGCGTAGACGGAGCCCTTTGCACGTGCGACTATCACGGGCTGACCATTCACCTGGCCGGCGACGATGGATCCTTCGATGACGGATGTCGCAGGGATCCCAGCACTGAAGTCTGGCCCCGAAGGGCTGCTGTCCGAACTCTCGGCCATGTCGGTTCTCGGGATCAGGGAATGAGCTGCAACCTGCGGACGGCGGTGCCCAGTTCTGCGCGCGCGGCGGCGATTTGTTCGTCAACCGCTTCGGGGCCCGTTCCACCGGCCACATTTCGTCTTGCAACGGACGCGCCGGGTGAGAGCCAGTCGAATACATCGTGATCGAATGACGGATGCGCTGCGGCGAAGATCGTGAACGGCATCTGGTTGAGCTCTACTCCGGTGGACTCGCTGTTGCGAACGAGCGTACCGACGACACCGTGCGCCTCGCGGAACGTTATTCCCTTGGAGACGAGATAGTCCGCCAGGTCGGTCGCCATCATGCTCGACGATATGGCGGAGCGCATCCGTTGTGAATTGAAGCGCAGTTCGCCGAGCGTCCCGGCTACGGCGGGAAGCACGAGCATCATGAGATCGACTGAATCAAAGAGCGGACGCTTGTCGTCCTGAAGATCCTTGTTGTATCCGCTCGGCAGGCCCTTGATCGTGGTGACCACGGAGGTGAGGTTGCCGAGTGCGCGTCCGACGGAGCCGCGTGCGATTTCCAGTGCATCGGGGTTGCGTTTCTGCGGCATCATGCTGGAGCCTGTGCTGAACGTGTCACCGAATGCTACGAAGCCGAATTCGCTCGTTCCATACAGTATGAGATCCTCGCTCAGGCGCGACAAGTGCACGCTGAGCATCGTGATAGCGTACAGCATGTCGGCGACGAAATCGCGATCGCCGGTGGCATCTATCGAGTTTTGCGAGATGGATGCGAAGCCCAGCTCATCGCGGATCTGATCGCGGGGTACAGGGAATGCGCAGCCGGCGATGGCGCCGGATCCCAACGGCAGGGACGATGCAGATGTGGCGGCGCTGGAAACACGCGCGCGGTCGCGGTCGAGCTGCCAGAAGTGGCTGAGTATCCAGTGCGCGGCCGATACCGGCTGTGCGCGCTGCATGTGCGTATACGCCGGAATCAGGGTGCTGCGCAGTTGGTCTGCATGGTCCAGTATGACGCGCTGCAGGTCGCGAATGGCAGCTTCCAGCTTGGCGGCAGCGTCCATTGTCCACATGCGCGTTGCGGTCGCGACCTGGTCGTTGCGTGAGCGACCCGTGTGAAGACGTGATGCAGGATCACCGACCTCTGCGTGGAGCATGCGGTCGATCATCGTGTGAATGTCTTCATCCGAATCTTCGGGCTGCGCGCCAGCGGAAATCTTTTCCGCGACGGTATCGAGGCCTGCGCGGATCTGATCGCGCTCGTCACCGCTGAGCACTCCTGCTTCTGCGAGTGCCGAGGCCCAGGCCTGGGACAGTCTGATGTCGAACGGCCAGAGCCGGAAGTCGGTTCCGATCGAGCGATTGAGTGCGTCGAGCGATTGAGCAGTGGGCGCGGCGAAGCGTCCGCCCCAGAGTTTGTGGTGGTCGGCGGTCATGACGTTAAGCTAAGGGCGCGGATGCATCCGCGCCGTACGTGCGGCGCGGGGCGGGAAACGGGGACCGGGGCAGTGTCGGAGGGCGCGGAACGGCGAGGACGGCGAGGGAGGGCGCGGAATGGCGAGG